>JBEKKD010000009.1:0-23351 GCA_050010895.1 Armatimonadota bacterium | reverse complement strand
CTCTGCAGTACCCTAACGCAGCTCACCTTGTGCCTCCTTCGCGCCTGACGAAGCCCGATGGAGGGCCTTCACCAGTACCGTACTGCTGATCGCCAGCCGGGCAACACCGGCAGCATTAACGGCCAGGGCAGCCCCAGCCAGCCCGTATCGCGAGGTCATCACAACGCACCCGCCCAGTAGGAGCACGTCTTGCACGAGGCATGAGAAGAACTGAGGCCGCAGGCAGCGTGCCGCCGTTAGGCCCGCCTCGACGCAAGACGCCGCGTAAGCTATGATGCCCGAAGCGACAAGCAGAACGAACACATCAGTATGGCGGGCGTACTCTGGCCGGTAGAGGGCGGACAGTAGTGGACGGCCCGCCACTAGAGCCACGGCCACGCAGAGACCCCCTACCAGGACGACCACCTCGACCAACTGCAAGATTAGGCGGCGAAACTTCACAGGCGCGATGTGGTAGTACCGCGACAGCCTCGGCACCGCTGCCTGGATCAGCGCCGCGGCGACGAGTTGCTGAGCGCGCAGCACATACGCCATGGCCGCGAAGAAGCCCAGAGCCGCCGCGCCCAGCTGATGCTCCACGACGTAATTGGGTATGTTCTGGGCCAGGCTCGCGAGCATCGCTGCTGCGCCCAGGGGGCACGCCAGCAGCGCGAGGCGACCCAACACGGGAGCATCCCATACTGGGCGCAAGGCACTCCGACCCGCCTCGAATGGGTCAGACGAAGGCAACGGAGCGGATCCCCGTAGCACCAGGATGGCGCTCCCCATGTCGTACGACAGCAGGACCAGGCCCCAGGCGACCACTAGGCCGACGGCACCCCAGGCGACACTGTGTCCCAGATAGAGGGCAGCCCCGAAGAAACAGAGCGAGGCCGGGCCCTTCACGAGCAAGGACTTGGCGATACGGTCCATGCGCTCACGCTGTTGGAGGAGCCCATAGAACACGTCGCTGATCGACTCGAGCGCCTTCGCTGCCCCGACCAGGAGAATCACCCCTGCCAGGCCTGGCCTGCCTCGGTACACGGCGGCCATCCCCGCCACGACGAGAACGCTAGCCATGACAGCGACGAGGCGCAGCCCCAGGTAGTGACCGAAACGGTATTGCTGATGGGCATCTGTCGCCTGAACGACTCTAAGCTGGAGGCTGCTGAACATGAAAACGGGCGCGCTGATCGCCATGGCGAGAACGAACTGGCCCACCATCGCAGGAGTGCCGAGCTTCGCCAGCACGACGATGATCGCCCACTGGCAGGCCGCGTATACGACGTTGCCTAGGAGTGTCCATGACAGATTGCGGCGAAGCGGCACCTGTTCCGCGGCAACTAAGCCAGACATCCCATCCATCTGTGTGGGCAAGCACTCGCTTTCCCTGGACACCGGTCGGGTGTGAACGTTGTCCTGCACCAGATCGGCTGTGGACATACCATGACCCTCAATATGATGCAATGCTCTGCTGCCGGCCGACATGCACCTCGCTAGGGATCAGCTCAGATCCCTGTGACGCCCCGGCTGTAGCTGCCCTGACGTCGCCGTCCAGTGCGGACTCCGGCCTCGTATCACGTTTCAGCGGCACCAGGAACTCTCGCCGTCGCCGGACGCGGCGGAGATCCGCGCTGATCATGGCACCCCTCCGAGGGCCCGGCTCGCAAACGTTACCCATGCGGAACCTGAGTTTTGGGTCAGCGTACTCCCTATGCATATCATCCTCAGTGCCGTCACCATGCTTCACGTCCTACCCGCCTGCACGCCTGCCAGCCGCTCCCGGCGCACGGCTTCTTTGATGCGCTGGACGTGTCCGCGGCCGAGGGCCTTCACTTCGCAGCCGAGCTCGAAGTAGCGCCGAATCTGTTCGTCCGAGAGGATGCCGAAGCAGTCGACTACTGCGATGGGTCCACCCGCGTCACGCACCACCGCATCCGGATCGAGCGCCAGATAGGGCGCATGCCGAACGGCGAGGATTACGGCGGCCACGCCCTGTAGAGACGCGGCCAGATCCCTGCTTACGGTGATGTCGGCCAGGTCCTCCTGGTTGCGGAAGAAGCGCGCCAGCGAATGGCCGCCGACGGGGTAGGTGTCCTGGTTCTCGAGTTCGTACCAGTGATCCACGTAGGGATCGTGCACCCGCATGTCGGCCCCCATCTCGGCGAGCTTGCGCACCACCAGTTCGGAGCCGCTGTAGCGGGTATCGCCCACGTCCTCACGATAGCTGGCGCCGCAGATGAGAATGGGCGCGGCGTAGAGGGGTCGGCCCATGTTGCGCAAGGCGTCCCTGACCAACTCAGCCACGTGCAGCGGCCGCGTGTCATTGATATCGATCGCTGCCTTGGTGAGGCGGAAGATATCGTCGGAGAAACCCAGGATATGCTTGTAGGCCCAGTATCCGAGGCCCCCGTCTTTCGGCAGGCAGTACCCGCCAATGCCGGGCCCGGGGAAGATGATGTCGCTGTGGGTCGGCCTAACCCGGATGGCCTGGATCACCTTGATGAGGTCCACCCCATTCCGCTCCGCGAAGAGACTCCACTCGTCCAGGAAGGCTAGGATGGTGGCACGGTAGGAGTTCTCCACGATCTTCGCGGTCTCGGACTCTATGGGCCGATCCATCACCGTGAGGGGGAAGTCCTCCGTGTTGAGGACCGTGCCGAGGAACTCCTGCACGCGCGCCTTCGCCTCGGGGGTGCAGGCCGAGCAGACCCGCCAGAAGTCGCGGATGGACGCGACGTAGTTCCGGCCCGGCATGACCCGCTCGTAGCTGTGCGCGAGGATCGGCTCGACGTCAATGCCGCGGCGCTGGAATGCTCGCTTGAGGATCGGGAAAGCGACGAACTCGGTGGTGCCGGGCGCCACGGTTGTCTCGATCAGCACGAGACAGTCCGGGCGGATCGTCTCGCCGATTGTGCGCATGGTGGCTTCGAGGCCGGCCATGTCGACCGCTCCCGTCTCGACCTTCCCCAGGTCTCTCTTCACGTAGTCGCACTGCACGTCGACCACGACGCAGTCGGCGAGGCCTAGGCAGTCGCTGTGGTAGGTCGCGGTGAGGGTCCGCTTCTCCCGGACACAGCGGGCGATGATCGCCGCGACTTCGGAGTCCTCCACCTTCATCAGGCTTTCCCCACGGTTCAGCAGAGGGATCTTCCAGAAGCTGCGCGTGCTGGGCCGCTGGTACCCGATGACGAAGTAGGCCGGCTCGCCCGTGGCCTTGTGCTCTGCATCCGCGACAATTGCAGCCATCACCGCGCCAACGAAGCCGACGCCCGTCACCACGACGATCTGCCGGCCCACGGCGCGCGCCTCCTCGGCCAGTTGTCGGACCCGCGCCAATTCCGCCGGGTAGTCGTCAGGGAGGGGCAGACCGAACTCCTCGCCCGACGGACTCGTGGAGTACTCGCTGTCCACACCCAGTATAGGTACTGCAGTGCCGCTTGGCTCTAGCCGTGCTGTAGACATAGACTAGCCACCTTTATCTGGGCCGCTGCTGCGTGAGTGACCTCGGCTTTACAGATCGACTGTTGCCGCTGTCGCTCAGGCTCTCCGGCGCGAATTCCGGCACCGCCTCCCGGATCAGTGGTAACAGCGACGGCTTGCCGCCGTTGGCAGCAGCAACGGAGAGCTGGGCCACCAGCGCCTGCACCCCGCTTAGCTCGACCTGCCGGAGAGGAGCAACGTGAAACTGCCCGTTCCCTGAGGCCCGCTTGGTCTCCCCTGCGGTGAGGAGTTCTTCCTTCACCTTCTCTCCCGGTCGCCGGCCAGTGAAACGGATCGGGATATCCTGCTCAGGGACGAGGCCGGAAAGCCGGATAAGGTCGCGGGCGAGACCGAGAATGCGCATGGGGTGACCCATGTCGAGCACGAACACCTCTCCCTGACCGCCCACTGCCCCCGCCTGGAGCATGAGCTGCACCGCCTCCGGAATGGTCATGAAATAGCGCACCATCTCTGGATCGGTGATCGTAACCGGGAGTCGGCGCTCGATCTGCCGCTGCATCACTCGCACCACGCTGCCTCGGCTGCCCAATACGTTGCCGAAGCGCACACTCACCATGTTGGCGCCGCGGGCGACGGCGTAGGCCTGCACGATCATCTCGCCGATACGCTTCGTCGCTCCCATGACGCTGCTGGGGTTGACGGCCTTGTCGGTGGAGACGTTGACCAGCCGCTCCACGCCATGCGCCACGGCCAGCTCCACTACGTTCAGGGTGCCGAGGACATTGTTCTTCACCGCCTCCGCCGGATATAGCTCCATGAGCGGGACATGCTTGTGAGCCGCCGCGTGCAACACTACCTGGGGCCGGTGAGCCACGAAGACCTCGGCGAGTGCGTTCCGGTCGCGCACATCGCAGACAACCGGCGTCACCTGGCAGTCGGAGTCGCACTCCGACAGCTCCTGCATGGCCTCGAACACGCTGTTCTCGCCCCGGCCGAGTACCACAAGGTGCCCCGCCCCTGCCTTTAGCACCTGCCGGCAAAGCTCCCTCCCGATCGACCCCCCTCCGCCCGTCACCAGCACCGACTTGCCGCTCAGGAATTGCGTAATGGCTTCTCCATCCAGCATCACCTCGGGTCGGGGCAGCAGGTCCTCCATCTGCACCTCGCGCAGCACCGCCGACTGCGGTCCCTGCCCCGTGGACCCTTGGGACAGCGGGAGGATACGGATGGGCAGCTCAGCTGACTTGCTCATGGCAAGCACGTGCCGCAGCTTGTCCGGGTCGATGGAGGGGATGGCCACGATCACTTGCTCGGCATTCACCCGAGGTACTATCGTGGCAAGGTCACCGATGCCACCAAGGACGGGCAGCCCCCTGATCAACTTCCCCCGTTTGTAGGGATCATCATCGAGGAACCCCACTACTTCGTACTGATTGTTGGACTCCCGGATCTGGAACGCTAACGCAAGTCCCATATCCCCGGCGCCAATAATGATGGTCCGGCGACGGGAGTTTCCGTTGCGCCGCGCGCTGCTGGCCAATGCCCGCGCCGTGATCCGAATTCCACTAAGCAGGAGCAGATACAGGGCCGCCTCGGTTGGCACAATGAGGTACGGCCTCACCAGCCGACCCAGGGCGAAGGGATCGGGCAGAACCGTGCAAAGCAGCATTATGAGGGGAGACCCAAGGATGGCGGTCCCCGCCAGCCGTACCACATCGAACCTAGACACGCTCCGCCAACACATACGATGCAGACGAAAGGCAAAGTACAGCGGAAGGCGCGCCGCGAGCACTATCGTCAAGAACGGCAGTGGGCTGCCTGGTCTAGGTGCTTGCTCGAATGAAGCAAACCAGGCCCACGTAGCTGCCAACACAATGAGTACAATATCGGCAGCGATCTTGACCGCGTCCTTTGCGCTGTTCCCCAGAGCGCCGTCGATCAACTCGTACAGACTGCGTCTACCTGGCATCGCCGATTCGTTCCTCGGTCCGGGCATGGGCACCGTAATACAGTCTGGGTCAACCACTGCTTTGATCCACGGAGACACTGTCGGCTACATCAGTACGTTTGTCGCGTCCATCGTGCGAAAGGTAATAGTAGCCGTGGCCGGCCCTTGGCTCGAGCTTGTTGAGAACAACGCCGGATATGTGTGCGCCCACTGTGTTCAACAATACTCTAGCCCGCGTGAGTGCCCGACGATGAGAGGCGCCGGGTACACAGACCAGCAGGACGGCGTCACTCATGCCGGCCAGCACTAGGCTGTCGACGGCTGAAAGCAGTGGCGGACTGTCGAAGATGATGATATCTGCCTGCTGCCTCAGCTCCTGAACAAGACTGCGCATGACCGTAGAGTCGAGTAGGTTGGCCGGATCGGGAGCGCGCGTACCGGCGCGGAGGACCTTAAGATCCATGTTCTCGCCCACTTGAACGGGCTGAAGCGAGATCTGGCCCGCGATCACATCGCTCAGCCCCCGCGTACCATCGAGACTGAAGAACTGATGTATCGAAGGGAGACGCAAGTCAGCATCCACCAGTACCGTGCGACGCCCGGCCATAGCTGCCGCAAGAGCGAGGTAGACTGCCGTGGTGGTCTTGCCTTCCTGCGGCCCTGCACTGGTCACCAATACCGTCTGTCCGCTCGACCTGGGCATCGGCATCAGGAAGCCTAGGTTATACCTGAGGCCGAAGTAGGCCTCGAGTCCCCGGCGACGCGCGTGGCCCCCGGCAAGCATGGCTGCCTTCTCGGCTTTGTCAAACAGCGGGACCGAGCCCAAGACGGGAGCGTCAGTCAGCCGGAGGACGTCATCTTCGCCGCGGACACTGTCATCGAGCCGTTCCTTGAGAAGCGCTAGTCCAAACCCAAGCCCCAGGCCAAGGATCAGGCCCAGAGCCAAGATCAGCAGCACGCGGGGTGCCACTGGGAGGCGAGGCGCCCGCGCTGGCTCGACGAGAGTGGCGTTGCCCAAGGCCATGACCTTGCTCACCTCGGTTTCCTGGCTGCGCTTGAGCAGGTCCGAGTGGATGGTCTGGGACACTTCCACCTGCCTTTGCAGACGGGCAAGGACGATCTGGCGGGCGGGGACGTGCCGGAGGTTGGCTTCGACGGCGGCCATGTCTCTTTTCAGGTGCTGAACGCGTGCGGTGAGGGAGGCGCCTTCGATTTCGCCCTGGCTGAGCTGGGCCGTCAGGGCTTGCTGCATCGTGAGATCGCCGCCGCCCGTTCTCACGATATTGCCGATCTCCTTGTTCAGCTGGCCCTGGGCCACCCGGATCTGGTCGTCGAGCTGCTCCCTGGGAGCGGAGAAAGAGGAACTGTACTTGGCCTGGATCGCGAGTCGCTGCCCCTCGAGGTCGACCAGGTGGGCACGCAGTTGCTGTACCACGTTGTTATCGCGCACCTGCCGCGCGCCGATGCTCTTGTTCTGCACCAGCAACTGAGCGCGGACCCGGGACTCCCGCTCCTGTGCCTGTGCCAAATCGGCCTGGCTCTTACCCAAATCTTCGTGAATCGAGGCCATACGATCCACTAGCGTCTTCGTCTCGGCGTCTGCTGCACTGGCTCCGGTCGAGTCCTGTCCTCCGGCGCCCACTGCTACGGTTCCGGTCGACTCCTCGAAGTCGCGGAGGGCCTTCTCCGCCTGAGCCAGGTTGTCTTTGGCGAGACCGATCTGTTGGGTGAGGTAGCGACTGGAGCTATCGGAGGAGCTCAGGGCCAGCCTCCGGTTCATGTTCGTGTAGCACTCGGCCGTCGCAGTGGCGATCCTCTCGGCAACTGCACGACTCTCGGCGCGGGCTTTGAGCTGGATCAGCTGCGTCTTTGGGACTATGCTGGTTCTGATAATTCTTCTGAGCTCCTCAGCGCTCATATCCGGCCCCCCGTTGGCCTTCAGCCAGGCTGCGGTTTCCTCAGCTACGATCGGGCCTTGCAGCAGCGCGGCGTGAGTTTCGAGCTCTGGCGCCGAAATGGCGGCGGCCATGGGAGGCAGTTCGGTTTCGAGGGCCTTCTCCATCGCCCCCGTGGGCTCGCTCACCAGGAACGTCGCCGTCGCCTCGTATATGCGCGGAGCGACCGCGATGTAGCACACCGCGAGTCCGAGCACCACCGCCAGGCACCCGAAAACGGTCCACTTCCGCCGCAGCAGGAGGCGCAGATACTCCTCCAGCTCCAGGTCGGATGATTCGGGTTCTTCCAGCGCTTCTATGGCAGCCCGCGACGACGATTCAGGCGTCAGACGGCCATTGCCTCGAATCTGGAGCGGCGCATCGTTGTTTGTTTCAGACATTTCTCGCTCTCCAATTGGCCGGCCTTCGGACGGCCCAAGTCTGGCTCGCCGTGAACTGGATGTTGAACCGGTGAGTGCCGCTATGGGCCCTCAGGTTCAGGGCCTGTGTACCGTTGGTCATTTGGAGCGTGCCGGTCCACAGAGCGCCGCCCACTGTCCCCCGAAAAGTACTCGTGGTAGTGGACCCAGTGCGCGTTACGGTGTTCCTAACCTGCTTGCGTACGCCCACGTTGGCCATCTGATCAATCTCTTTGCAGCAACTCGCGCCGCCGGACTCCACCACTGAGGAGCCGTGCTGTGACGCCCGGCGCCGTCCCGCGAAGGCAGATGGTGAGTTCCGTTCCGGTCATCTCTGGTCTCACCATCCGTGCAGCCAGTAGGGCACATAGGGCACCCAGTCTAGCAGGCTGTTCCGATCCCTCGCTACTCTGCTGGGTACGAACAGCACGTCGGCTTCCTGGAGCTGTGGGTTATTTTGGGGGTCGGCCTTCTTCAGCATCCGATCCAAGTCCACAGGCACGGAAACTGGTTTGCCGTTGACGATGCGCACCAGAGCAGCGTCTTCCAGTTTGGCGCTGGGCATCACGCCGTTGACCGAATTGAGCAGATCCAGCACGGTCGAGTTCGGCGGCAGCATCTGCCGACCTGGGGTCTTGACCTCCCCCATCGCATACACTGTGATCACTGCGCGGCGGGGCACTGTGATCACGTCCCCAGATTGGAGGACGAGGTTCTGGGAGGCATCGCCTCGGAGCAGGGCGGTCAAGTTCAGGGGGATCACCACCTCGCCTCGGGTGAGCAAGCAGTGCTCGAAGTCGGCGGTGCGCGACAGCTCATCCACCACGCTTGTATGCATGCCCGGCGTCTCGCCTGGGTTGGTGGCTAGCAGGCCGGCCTTTTGCATCGCGTCGAGTACGTACACCGGAGCCGTGACCGGCATGTCGAACATCCCGGGCGTGGGCACCTCCCCGATCACCGAGTAGCGGCCCGGCTCATCCGCTTCCTTCTTGCGGTCGACCATCACCACGTCGCCGGGCTCAAGTCCCGCTTCTGGGCTGAGCTTGGTGGTCGAGGCCGCCTTTGCCAAACCGACGGTGCGAAACTCGCCCGTACGGGCCTTGAGGATGGTGATCTGGCCGCTGGCGTTGAGGGTGGTACCTCCCGCGGCCGCCAGCGCCTCCATCACGCCGCCAGTGCTGGCGATCGGGTACACGCCCGGCTTGCCGACTTCTCCTAGCACGTAGACGCTGGTCCCAACCACGCCATACTGCTTGATCGCGACCGCCACGTGAGGGCGCTTGAGATAGGCGCGCAGGCCCTGTTCAAGGCGATCCTTCGCTTCGCTACAGGTCATCCCGGCCACGGGCACGTCGCCGAGCTCGAGGAAGGAGATGGAACCCTGGCCGTTCACCTGGCAGTCCAAGGTGAAATGGTCGTCGCCCCAGGTGGTGATCGAGAGGATGTCGCCAGACGATATGCGGTAGACCTGAGAGACGGCGGGGGCAGCCGTCTGAACGGACGCCATGGCGGCAGGCTCAGAAGTGCCCGTAGCATCGGCCGTGGAGCCGGCAAGTGCTTGGCTAGTCAGAGCAAGAATTGCTAATAGTACCCATAGACAGTGACGCATCATCTACCTCCCACGGGGAACCGGCCACTCATCTCGGGTGGTCGGCCACTCAGGCAGTGTCGCTGCCATCGATTGCGCGTCATCACGATCACGCGCAGCCAACATCACCACCCTAGTCATGCCAGCTAAGCCACCGGCCGCCGGCAAGGTCACCCTTCGGTCGCCAGAGGCAGCCGGGGAGTCAATCGGTTCGCCGGGGCTCGGCTCCATTGCCGCGGGCCGCTCGCCTGGTCCCGGGGCGGATTCCTCCGCCACACCTGAAACACCGGTCAGGTGCGGGTCCGGCGAACCAGCACCGGCGCTGACCGCGACACTCATGGCTCGACCTCCGCCTGATATAGTCACAGGGCTCTCACAGACCATCCGGGTTGCCGTCATCGTTGCGGCCTCTGGAAACGCCAATCGCTGCTGCGCTTCTGCCAATGCGCCACGATCATACGGGGCAGGAAGCGAGCTGGTTGCGGACAGCTCCGGATGTCCATTATAGCGGCTCTTCCCCCACATATTGCGGCTTTTTCCCCACAGCCGTACGCAGTGAGGTACATCCTGTTTCACCGCGTTTCGAGTGTCTATGAGTAACGGACATGCCCTCAACACTAGTTCGAGATCATAATCGTGGTCGGTTACGAGCAGCGCGCAGGCCTGGGAGGAAAGCAGATCCTCGCTGAGAGGAACGGATCTCAGCATGCTGCCATTCCATTGCAGCGCGGGCACGTATGGATCGTGATAGCTGACTACCGCCCCCTTCGCCTCCAGCAGCTCGATCACGCGTAGCGCCGGCGACTCCCGGACGTCACTGATCCCCTTCTTGTAGCTCACGCCGAGCACCAAGACGTGGGCCCCTCTCGTGCTCAGGCCGCGGTTGTTGATCTCCTCGACGACTCGTTCGACCACGCGTCTCGGCATAGCGGCATTTATGTGCTCGGCGGTATCGATCAGGCGGCATGGCATCTCATGCTCTCTGGCCTTCCAGGCCAGGTAGTGTGGGTCCACGGGTATGCAATGCCCGCCCACGCCCGGGCCGGGGTAAAAGGGCATGAAGCCAAAGGGCTTGCTGGACGCCGCCCGTACGGCTTCCCAGAAGTCGATGCCCAGTCGCTCGGCGATCAGCGCCAACTCATTCGCCAGCGCAATGTTGACGTGGCGGAAGGTGTTCTCGATGAGCTTGCTCATCTCGGCCTCCCGCGCTGACGAGACCGTGACGACTTCAGGCACTATCTGGGAGTAGAGGGCCGCCGCCACCTCGGCTGACTCAGCATCGATCCCCCCTACTACTTTGGGAGTATCGGACAGGCCGAATTTCTGGTTGCCGGGGTCAATGCGCTCCGGCGAGAACGCGAGCCAGAAGTCGTCTCCTGCCCGAAGACCGGATTCGCGCTCAAGCAGCGGTCTGAGGAGGTCTTCCGTCGTCCCGGGATAGCAGGTGCTCTCGAGCACAACGAGTTGGCCCGGCCCGAGCACCCGGCCAATCGCCTCGCCTGCCCGCAGCACGTCTCTTAGATCGGGGCGCTTGTCACAGTAGACCGGGGTGGGAACGCAGATGATAATGGCGTCGGCGCCACAGAGGGCCGAATAGTCGTCGGATGCCATCAGCCGGCCGCTCTCGACTAGCTCCCGGATGGCCTCGTCGGGCACGTCTGGGACGTAGGACCGGCCCGCTCTCAGGGATTCGCACTTCCGGCGGTCGACCTCAATGCCGATGCACGGGAAGCCACGTTTTCCGAAGGCCGCCGCCAGCGGAAGGCCGACGTAGCCGAGCCCGACCACGCCGACACAGGCCGATTTCGTTCCGATGCCTTCCAGCAATGTCCGGTAAACTGCTCTGCGCGGACGCACCACAGCTTCCTGCTCTAACATCACCTTCACCTCGGGTGCAGGCCGCTATCCGCAGCGGCTCACCTTGACAAGACCAGGGCCGGACGCTCCAGGCCCTCCGCTGACTCATCTTTACACAGCGCTACACCATAGCGCTGCTGTCGCCAGCGCTCTTCTCTGCTTCATCTTGTCGCGGTAGCTAGGCCCCAGGCCACTCGTCGCTCGAGCGGCCGTCAGCCACATGCACTACGAGGCCCTCCGGTGGCACGCGACTGCCTGTTGGGCTGAACGCTGATCGTGGAGTCGTCGCGTTGCCACACCTCGCGTACATCCACTCCGCGTGCTGAGCGGGGGAGCCAGTGGGTCCTGTGGATGCCCATCCACATCTTGCCGGCTCCCCTGCGTCAGCACTGCCCTCGCCACTCGCTGGGATGCGAGCACAGTCTGAACCCCCTGAGACAAGGAGACGAACTGCTGAACCATGGAGCGTCAGCCGCCCACATGGAAGATCGCGCGAATCGCGAACGAGCATGCCGAGAGAACGCCCTGTGCCGCGCGCTGCCCGCGTGGCCTGCCCTAGCTGACAGATGCCACGGTACCAGCGCTGGAACCCCCAGATAATGAGGTCCGCCACAGGCTGTCGACGCCAGGTTGTCTCGGGCGAGGCCGAGGCCAACATGATGGCTGCGCTCTCCACTGCAGCGTGCGCAGCCCTCAAGTACTCGTCCCGTGGCCATTATTGCTATAGGGTCTGTATGAACAGATCCGGCAAAGGCGGTATATTGGGGACGAGGCGGATCGAGGACGCGCTGTGCTGCTCGTACTTGGGTAACTCGCCTCATCGCCGGAGGGTCTCCTGACCGAATCCCTCCGGCATCCTTTTGGTATTAGCCGAAAGAGGCCGATCGTCGAGTCAGACTCAGTACCTCCAGACTGAGATATCCTACCTCCAGACTAAGATATCCCAAACCTCCGGACTAAGATATCCTACAGGGATGGACAGGGCACTTGCGGTAACGCCTGCGAAAACGTGGAGTGGGACAAGAGCGGTGACAGGTAGCGGCCTGCGTGAGGCTCGCGTTTTGGTCCAGCCACACTTACTCCTTGCACACATCCAACAGCGTGGCGGCCTCGGGAAGGAAAGGAAAACTCAGGTCACGTCGGATCCCGCCCGCCGAAAACCAATCGGTTCGCAGTCTAGCACGTCACTACAGCCCCTGTCAACTTCCGCACACTGGACATTGGTTGATTTCGGATCCATGTTCTGGGCTCAGTGCCCGTCGCTTGCGGGCGCTGGGTCAGACTCCGACATAAGGGCGCCGCTTTCCACGTACAGATCCCAGTCAAGCACATTCTGAGTGCCAGACCGCTTCTTCCCCCTTTCCCGGAGGGTTGCTGCCAGTACTTGCTCGGCAAGGGCGAGGTCTGCTGCGGTGTCCACTCCCAGGCAGAAATCGGAAGTGGCCGCTGGGATGGCTTCGACTCTACCGCCGCCCTTGACCAGCAGACCTATCACGTCGGTCAGATAGTACTGCCCCTGCGCGTTGTCGTCCGTGAGCAGGGCCAGCATCTGGAAGACCAGCGGCGCCCTGAAGCAGTAGACGCCCACGTTGATCTCCCTGATGCCGAGCTGCTCCTCGCTGGCATCCCGCGCCTCCACGATCGCCTCAACCTGTCCGTTGGCGGATCGCACGATGCGCCCCAGGGTGCCCGGCTCCTCGAATCTGGCAGTCAGCAGCGTCGCGTCGGCCCCGGTGTGGAAGTGGTGCAGCACCAGAGCCGCCAGATCGGACGGGGTGAGAAGCGGTATGTCCGCATACCCAACGACCAGCGGGCCGACATACCCGGAGAGCGCCTCAGCAGCGCACCGGACGGCATGGCCAGTGCCACGCTGCTCTTCCTGGACCACATACTCTGCCGTGTCGCCGATGGCGGCCCGCACGTCTTCTGCCCGGTGTCCAACAACCGCGAGGACCCGCGAGGCGCCCGCCGCGCGCATCGCGCTCACCACCCGAGCTGCCATAGGCTTGCCGTTGAGATGCACCGCAGCTTTAGGCCGGCTCGCCTTCATGCGAGTGCCCTTCCCGGCTGCCAGAACGACCGCCGGGAAGCCCTGTGGCGCGTACTGAGAGAGTCTGCTCACTGCGCGGCTTAGAGATCCCTTCATGCATCCCGCCTTCTCTGGCCGCCCCTTTAGCTGTACATCTTACACTGCCAAGCGCCGATCTCCTGTTGTCAGGGCCGGACAATGTCGGGCCCAAGCCGCGCCTGGAGGCATCGACCGCCTCAGGAGTCAGTGCCAGCGACCAACTGCCGCTGCCCCCGCTCCTCGGCGGCCCGCCGGTAGTAGGCGAAGATCACTGTCCCGACCACAGCTCCAGCTACGTCGATCAGGACGTCTACTGAGGATCCCGTGCGAGACGGGACAAACAACTGGTGCAGTTCGTCCAGGCTGGCGCAACAGCCCGCCATGGCGACGGCCACCGAGTGCAGGACCAGCTTCGACGGCGCGAACGAGAAACGCAGCCACCTGCACAGCAAGAGCGTCAGAACGGCGTACTCGAACACGTGGGCCGACTTCCGGAGTACCACGGATAGCAGCTCGAGTTCCGCGGATAGCAGCGCGAGCTCCGTCGGTGTGAGGCGCCTTGTGCGGAACAGCAGTCGGCGGACAACGCGTATCACAGGATCAGTGGTGCGGGACGAAGAGCCGACATCGGTCGAGAGCATGGCGATGACGGCCATCCAGGCGAGCGCGGGCGCGAGATACGGCAGTTGTCTGCGCGCCGCCGTTCTGAGGCGCTGAGAGAGCGTGGCGGATCTCACGAGCGAACTTGCCTGTCCGGGGTACCGCTCTGCTTGGGACCAGAAACCTGCATCGCGAACACTGCACTCTGGATTCGTCATCGGCTACCGGGTGCCTTGTTGTCTGTTTTCCGTCACTGGCTACGCGCGCCACGTTCGGCCTTCGGAACGTAGATGGCTTGCCTTCGTTGCAAATGCGCGACGAACCATCGTCGGCCGTAACGTCTATGTCACGATTTACCAGCAGGCAGTAGCGGAGGCAAGTCGCGCTGTCACTCAGATGTGCCACCACTCCGATTTGTGGCATAAGACCTGTAGGATTTGACGTTGGGACAGCCAAGGAGTCGAAATGTCTACCGTTCGCTCCCGCTCGCGCGTCGGGGTCCATAAGCAGGCGCGGTCCGAGGGTACGCCCATCAGCCGGGCGCGCGCGGATGCTGGATCTGCTAGGCTGTCTGAACTGTTCGACCGGGCCCGACAGTCCGGCGCTCCGTCGAGCTGTAAGACCTGCGTCTTCAACGTCGATGACGCCGTCTGTGCCAACGCGGGATACCCCCGGCATTGTCCCGCTGCCGGTGACCAGTCCTAGATCCTCTGCCGTGACCGGGCCTAAAGGGCCGCTCGTCTGGAGAGCGGCCCTCGCCCGTCCGGGCACTGGCGCCATAGAGCACTACCCGGACGATACGCCCTATCCGAGCCGCCTTACGCTTGGATGGACGCGGGAGAGCGCTGACGCCCCCGACACCTTCCGCGGTCGCCGCTGTAATATTGCTGGGGCAAGATGCAAGCGCCCGAAGAGCGCTGGGGCGCTGAGCTACTGCCTGCGCCTCGTGATTGCCATTCGGGCGTCTGTAGTCACCATCGAATGGACCGCGTCTGCAGTGCCGCCCAGTCTAGCAGATGGACTCTCTCAGCAGATATTGCCAGAGCGGAACGGCAGTGACTCTGACGCGCCCGGCACTCACCTCCCCGGCAGCATCGCGCGTGACCACAGTCACCTGGCGGCAGGCAGGAAATCGCCTGAGAAAGAGCCTGACGCCGTCGAAGCGCCTGTCCTCCCAGGCAAAGGCGTTCTCATACTTGACCTCAACTGCCGCGGGCGCACTGTGACTTCCAGAGACGAAGTCCACTTCTCGTTCGCTCTCAGCGTAGTAGCCGCAGGGGAACCCACGCCGCACAAAGTCGGCGAACACCACCGCCTCCGCTTTGGCCCCCAGGTCGCCCTTCCCTGTGAGCACGGACTTGAGACCGGTGTCGAGAAGATAGACCTTGCGTTGCGCGTAGACCCGCTCAGTATGGGAGGTGGTCCATTTCTCAAGTGCGCCCACCAGGTAAGCCTCAGCCAGGTATGACAAATAATCCTTCACCGTGTCCACCGCGACCCCGAGCAACCTAGACAGCCGACTATGGCTCGTGCGGGTTCCGGTCCCGGCCGCTAGCAGCCGCATCAGGTCCACCGCCACTTCGGGCCGGCGAATGTGTCCGCGGCGCATCAGATCGCGAGCGATGATGTCCTGCAGCAGCTGGGCCAGATAGGAATCTGTGGGCTGGAGCACCTGTTCTGGATAGCCGCCGGTCTCGAGGTACTCCTCGGCTGCGGAAACGAACCGATAGTCCTCCGCCCGGCTGAACTCGTAGCCGCGAAATCTGAGAAACTCCCGGAAGCTCAGGGGGTAGACGGTGAGCAGGGCCTGGCGCCCGGTCAGCTTGCCGCCTTGGCTCGCGAGCAGGGCGGCGGTCGAGCCCGTGCAGATCAGTTTCACGTTCTCCAGGTCGTGAAGGGCCTTGAGCTCAGTTTCCCAGTCGGGGCTCTCCTGGACTTCATCGAAGACGAGCCACAGCCTACGGGATCGCTCATGGCCGAAAAGCGACCGAAAAAACCGCACGTGCTCGGAGAGGTGCGTTCCCGCGAGTCTCGGATGGTCAAGAGCCAGATAGAGTACGTCCCGGGGGGCTGCGCCTTCCGCCAGGCATTGCGCCAGGAGCTGTCTGACGAGAGTGGTCTTGCCGACGCGCCGTCCCCCCATCACCAGTTCGATCTGCTTGCGGGAAAGCGCCGCGCGGAGGTGGGCAAGGTATTCCGGGCGCGGTATCCCTGTTTCGGATGCCCGCCCCTCCCACCACGGGTTCATTGCGAAGTAAGTCTCTTCCATCGCCTTCCTCTGGCCACGAGCATACCATCAGAGCCATGCCGATGTCGAGCCTATAATCGAAGGTTCTTGCGGAAATCATCGATTGACATCTGGAATTTCTCTCTCATTCTAGGAGCTGCATCCGTGTGGGGAGGTTGGCAGCCAGATGGTATTGTGTCAACATGACACAAGAGTTTGATCGAGGTGGTGTGATGGCAGACAAGCACATGGGAGTCGCTGAGGTCAAGAGGCGCTTCGCCGATGTGGTTGACGAGGTGATGCACGGGGGTCGCCGCATCATCGTGGAGAGACGCGGACAGCCGGTGCCGCCCCAACACCTCGGGCGTCTGCACTGGTGTTCTCGGCCGCGGGCCCGCTCCGCTCGGGGGCTAGCGTTGTACGCATGGACTGCCTGCCGTCGATGAGATGCTCACTAGCCGGCCGTGCGTTCTACGTCGCGCCGCACTTCTGGGAACCTGATCCCCTTGGTGATATCGGCCCTGGCGAATGCCCACCTCCGCTCGGCGTCCGCGAACTCGGAGTAGCGGGCGGTCATGATGGGGCTGCGGTGGCCCATAGCGCGCATGAGGGCAGTTGTGGGGACGCCGGCCCTGGCCGACGCCAGACCGAAGTAGTGGCGGAGGCGGTGGGGTGTGGCGCGTCGTGGTGCGGCTTTGACCTTCCGCGCTGTACTAGGCTTCCGAGACGATAGGCAGCCTGTCTACTGCGACGGGCTACATCACCGCAATCGGCGAACAGCCGCTTGCTGGTCGCGCCTACACTACCTTCCGCACTCTCCTGCTACACCTACTCGCGCATGCGCCCCGCCGCCGATCCTCTCACGGCCGCTCGCTCATTGCGAAGGTAACAGCGCCGGATGATCTCTCCGCAGCCATTCGAGTACGTCCGTCCGAAAGGCCGTCACCTCTGCCAGAAGCTCCGCGGCCTCGATTTCCGAGATCGTGCCGGCACGGTCGTAGTTAGCGGTGTTCCTCCCGCGTGCGGCAGTTGTCCAGGTAGTCAGCTCTAGTTTGGGCTTCTGGTCCGAGGATCACTGGAAGCGTCTGGATGGTCGTCGAGCGGTGAGCGAACCCCACCGCGCGGTAGCCGTGCGCATGAAGAACGATCGCGGCAAGCGCCAAGGCCGCGCTATAGGCTGTCACATACCGTGTGTCAGGTGAGATCCGCGCGAAGGCCGCATCTGCCAATCTGCCAGGTCGCGATCTGCCACTTGCAGCAGTTCAGCAATCTCCTTGGCAGAGGTGCGGTGGCGCCGAAGCTTTCCTTCATCCAGCAAGTTCTGCAAGTGCATGCTCGTCTCCGATGAGGAATACCTTGGGGCCCTTCAGCATCTCCGCGATAAAGTGATTGCCCTCCCGGGCCTTCCTCCTGAACTCCGCCGGTGGGTAGACCGCGGTGTTCAACTCTCGCCCCAGGTCTCGGCCGACGGGACCAAGCACGGCCGCGGCCTCTCGCGACGTAAGCTCACCGATCAAAAAGAGGTCAAGATCGCTCGCGGCCCTCTCCTGGCCGGAGGCGTAGGAGCCATAGACGAATGCTACCTGAACGCGGTTGGACAACGGGGATACTGCCGAACGCAAGGCATCACCCAAGGCGATCGTCTTCAGAAAGACCCGCTTCAAATCCTCGAGAGCCGGGTGTCCTCGGTTCACCTGATAGTAGACGCGGTTGCCGCGGGCCGTCTTGCTGATGAGGCCGGTTCGCTCCAACCGCCCTAGCTCCCGCTGCACAAGATAAAGCCGCGCGCCAGAGGCATCCGCCAGCTCGCGCTGGTAGAAGCTCTCATCCGCCCTCAAGAGGAGGACCCGGAGGAGGGCAACCAGCGTCTCAGAGGCAAAGAGTTCAGCTAAGCTGTTCTCACCAATCATGTTGGTTGACTGACCAATATCGTTGGTTACATGTTACCATATACCGGTCACCGCGTCTTTCGCCCGATTCCGAGCAATGCGGTCTTGCTGGACACTCAGCCCTTCAGTGCAGGGAGGTGCGCAGTCGGTGAGCACGCGCGGCCCTCGACTCGACATCACCGGTTGGCCGTACGCTGTGGCAGGCCTTACTCAGGTCGCGCCAGCCTTATTCCCTTGGTGATGTCCGCTCTCGCGAATGCCCACCTCCGCTCGGAGTCCGCGAACTCGGAGTAGCGGGCGGTCATGATGGGGCTTCGGTGGCCCATAGCGCGCATGAGGGCGGTCGTGGGCACTCCAGCCTTGGCTGACATGAGCCCGAAATGGTGGCGCAGGCGGTGCGGTGTGGCGACCTTCGGGTCTACCCCGACGCGGGTTGCCGATCGGACCAGGATGTTGCGGATCGCGTATGTGGTCATGCGTCGGCCCGGCAGCAGGGGAGTGCCTGCGGGCCCGGCCTCCTGGTCAGTGGTCCGTCGCGGCCAGCCAACCGCAAGGGTCACGAACAGGGGGTCTTCGCCGCCGAGGTGCGGGCAATGAGCATTTCGCGTCTTGACCCAAGCGGCAAGTGCCAGACCGATCTCAGGCCTGACCACCTCCCTGCCGTCGGAGATGGTGAGCGGCAGGTCCACGAACCTGGTGCGTCGGCCCTTGCTCGTGTACGCCTTCACCCGGACGCGCCCCTCGTCCACATCGAGGTCATGCCCATCCAAGCCAACCAGTTCGGATACTCGAAGACCACAGAAGGCCATCAGGCAGATCATCGCGGTGTTGCGGATGCCGGTCGGTCTTCCCAGGTCGAAGCCAGCAAGCATCCTCTCCAGCTCTGGCCCTGGGGTCGCTTTCGGTTCCGGGTCCCTATCGAGGCGATACGGCTTCACATGGCCGGTGATGTCCTCCGGAACCAGGTCTTCGTCATAGAGCCATCGGAGGAACCTCTTGGCGGTATCCAGAGCCATCTGTTTGCCCCGGGGCGCGAGTGGCTTGTCCTTGTGAGTGATAAGGCCCTCCAGCCACACCACGAAGGCGCGGAGGTCGTAGCGGCTGAAATCAGCGGCTCCGGCGATGCCTCGTTCTCTGGCGAACGCTGCGAGGCGTGCGGTGAGCTGCTGTCTATAGTGGATGAGCGTTCCTGGCCTCATCCCGGGATGGTCCGCGGCCCAGCCCTGGACGAACAGCTCGATGGCTGCATCCCACTCGAGGCCTGCCCGGGCTCCATTGTGACTGGATACGCGGGGTACGTCTGCACCCGTGCGAGGCGGCTGTACAGCCCGGCGCCATGCAATCATGGAGTGACTCCTTCGTGCTCGCCGAGGGCAGAGCATCAGCCAACACACATCACTTGCGGTCCGAAGGAAGTCAAGCGGATTGTTGCCGCCGGGGGCGCGACAAGAGCCAAATCATGTCGCCGATCGCCGACCAAGACGGGCTATTCGGTGGTAGTTCCCCGCCGAGCAGGCACTGCTCCGTAGTCTTGTTGGACGTCCTGGGGCAAGCTTTCCACGGTCCGCGCGCTGCTGGCGATGCGCAGCTCTCCGGCCCGAGGCGCCGGCAGCCAGGTCTCAACGTCCACTGGCTTTCCCAGCGGCTGGTAGTAGCCCTGCTCCAATGCCGCTGTCACCGCGGCGGTCGCTTCTTCGCCCTCGCGAGCAAGAATGAGGATGCACCCGCCGCCCCCAGCGCCCATCAGCCCCGCGCCAAGCACTTCGGGGAGAGGGGTCACCACGTCCACCATGCGGTCGAGTTCGGACGTACTTGCCCCGTAGTAGCCGGACTGGCGCCGGAGCTGGACAGCGTCCAAGCTGGGATCTCGATGGCCGTCCAACGCGATCCTGGCCAGCCTCGCCATCCGGTCATCTGACACGCTCTCCCGGTTCTCGAACCATGGCAGAGAACACCCATCCTGGGCGCGATAGCGGCTGACTCGATCGCCGTCGTGGGTGATGTACATCAGGCGCCCGAACTCCGCCATTGCTGCGTCATCACCGCGAGCGCACAGCCCATGCATCGCGAGGCCCCGGTCTACCCGGCCCAGCCCGTACAGCGCCGCCCCGCGAACGGGGATGCTGTCGGGCAGCTCACCGCAGTCCGCGGTGCCGAAACAGGCCAGCGCTCCCTGCTCAAAGCTGTCCGGGTACCGTGCCGCCAACTCGAATGGGGAGACCGGCTCGGGCACTGCCAGCAGCAGTCGGTAGATCACGTGCAAGGGGAAGTGCTCTACGCTCACGTCGGCCAGGAAGCGCACCTCGTCCTGCATGGGCGGCAGCCCGAGGTCCCGCCCGTGCGCAGACAAAGCGTCGCGCAGGTAGAGCAGCGCGAAGCGATAGGCAAAGATCCCCGCGTTGAACAGTCGCCTCTCTTCCTTGTTCTTTATGGCTCGCTGACCGGAATTGGCGATCAGTATCTGGTAGCCTGGCGGCAGGCGCATGGGCCGCGTCTCGTGCACAGCTACCGGAGGAACGAAGCGCATCCCTACGAGTCCCTCAGAGGAACCCAGTAGCATCGCCGCATGGTCGCCGGCTCCTCCGCGGGTTCCGACATACCACTCAGCTTCTCCGCAGGTCGAAGCCAACCGTCGCGAGTCGAGGCCAATGCTCCATAGCCGGTTCAGCGCTAGCGCCGCAACCACCACGAGCGCCGACGACGAGCTCTGGCCCACGCCGACGGGGATGTCCCCCTCGATGACCAGGTTGGCGCCCTTCGGCGGAGCCCCCGCCTCCATCATCAGCCTGAGCGCCGCGGCCTTGACGAAGTTGATGCTCCCCGTGCGCCCATGCAGACGCTCCTTCGGGTCCGCAAGTGCCTCCCGGCGTCGCGCGACGCCGGCATTCTCGATGTAGTCCACCCAGCCGCGCCGCCACGCGCCGCACGCCGCCGCGACTTCGGTATGCAGGCCGAACGACATCGGGCTCGTGTGCGAGGGGTCGAGATTGGTCAGCGTGACGATGTCGTCGGTACGGGCTGCGGCCAGACAGATGATCTCGCGCCGGTGCGTTCCGTAAGGAACCCAGGCGCCCTGGTGTTCGCAGTGGGGGTTGAGCGCGATGCGCGCTGGGGCCCGGAAAGCATATACATCGCGGTCGCCCCAGTCGGCCAGGAACCGACGCGCGACCCGCACCCAGGCCTGACGCCTATCCTCAGCAACACCCATCCCCAGAATCCCGTAGGTCTGTGCCAGCACCTGGCGCGAACCAGCATCTCCGCGCCCGAGTAGCCGTATGAGATCAGAGCAGCGCATCAGCGGCCTCCTCATCGAGGGTATCACTACCGCCATACTCAGCGGGGGGCTCGGTCAGCGCCGACGCTTGCAGTCGAAACCAGGCATCGTTCGCCGCGGCGTGCTGCTGCCGGGTGTCGATTCCGATGCCTTCCGTGGCGTCACAGGCTGGGATCGCGCGCACCAGTAGCCCACGGTCGCGCAGAATGGCGACTAGGTCGGTGACGAAGTACTCGCCCTTCTCCGGCCGGAGCTCTAACCTGCTGATGTGCTCCCTCAACACCTGCTCCCGCCAGACATAGGCCGATATGTTCACATCCGGTACTGCCAGCAGCTGGTCGCGGCCATACTCACAGCGCTGACCCGTAAGGGACGTGAAGCAGATGCGCTCATCTTCTCCGAGAGCGTCGATGGTCGCCCGCTCCACTATCGCCAGCGCCTCCGCACGCGCGGTGCCTCGGTGTGCCTGAAGCACGCGGCCCTGGCGGCTCTGGAGGGGGTCGCCTTCCAGCACTCCGGTGAGAAAGACCATGGCCGCCTTACTCGCGGCCAGCTCAGCTCTGAGCCGCCTCAGGCTCTGCACCGACAGCAGTGGCTTGTCCCCGCAGAGGAAGTAGATCTCCCGCTCGCCTCGAACCTCCAGGTAGGCCAGCGCTGTGGCAAGAGCATGCCCTGTGCCGAGCTGTCGCTGCTGGACTATGTAGGCCCGATGCGGCGCCTCGCCCAGCACGGCGCGCACCTGTGCGCCCTCGTGACCAATGACAACCAGTTGCTCGTGAACGCCCAGCGCCTGATCGCAGGTATTGGAGACTCGACATATGGCGGCCACGCCGCCCACAGTGGCGAGCACCTTCTGCTCCCCCGAGAAGCGCTTAGCGCGCCCGGCAGCAGCGATCACGACTACCGGCAGTTCCGCCTTACCCATCTCGCCCTTTCCTATCCGATGCTCGCGCAACCACGCTTCTGTGGTCGCGTGCACGATCGCTCGTGGCCGGCATAGCGCCGATCAGGCTCCTGTAACCGGACAGCCAGCGAAACAGCGGATGACTGACCGAAAGGAACCGGCACGGCAGTGTCCGCGTCGCACACGAGCGATACGAGGCGTGGGACAAGCAGCGTGAGATGGGGTATGACGAAGACGAGGAATGGGTACTGGGTGTCCTGATGTCCTGCCTCATTGCCGGAGGGGCGCAACCCTCCGGCATCCCTATTATACGCAGATGCTCCCTGTTTGTTGCTCGCGTTCTCCTGGCCGCTCGTGATGTGGATATACGACCGATGAGTAGAGCGCCGAGATCACGTCAGCCCGGGACGCGCCTGACGGGGATCGTCAGAGAGCGCCGCAGAGCACAAAGGAGGTCAGGACGACCGGTCAACAGCTTGCCAGGCGGAGCTGTACTGCTCAGGATGATCTCCCATTTCGGACTGCCGAGGGGCGATGAGGGGGACGCTCATCCGAGGTGAGGAACTCAGTAACCCTCGCTGTTGCATTGTACCAAACGACCATGCCCTCTTCAAGGACCTGGGTTGCTGACGATTGTCCACTGTATCTCCCAACGCAGGGTCTGGCGTATCCCGGGAGGTGCGTCGAGCCATTCCAGCGCGAGGGAGAGGAAGCTGAACTCGCCCCGCGCGGCAATGAAACGGATGAAAGTGGCCGGGCCGGCCTAGTTGCGTAGGCCGACAGCTTGTGGCATATTCTCTAGGTCATGAGCAGGCCCCTCATGGCCCTGCGTGATAGTGGTGGGCAAGGACGGGTGAGCACTACCTGGCGGCGTCCGAGCTGACAAGCCTCGCGCGCTCAGCGAACCCTTGGCGATCCTGAAGGGCGGGCCCGTCGTACGTCCGATATCGGCAACCTGGCCAGGCTGGGAGGGCAGATGAAAGCACGCAAGAGGGTAGGGATCATCGCTGGCGGGGGACATGGCCGGAATGTACGAGAGCTCGTCGTGCTTCAGGAAGACATGGAGCCCGTGGGGTTTTACGATGATGACCCCAACAAATGGGGACAGACAATAGACGGCACTCCTGTGCTTGGTCCTGTTGGCGAACTCAGTTCGGGGAAGCGCCCTGTGGACGGCTTGGTCATTGCCATCGGGTTTGACAATAGGCGGCGAGCAGCCG
>JBEKKD010000008.1:0-24475 GCA_050010895.1 Armatimonadota bacterium | reverse complement strand
GCTCGCTCCTGGTGTCGTGGTGGCCGCGGACACCGGAGACCGCCCGGCTCGAGATCCCATGGCCGATGCGCGCGCACGCACCCAGGGGCTGCTGGTGCCGGGGTCGGAGACCTGGGCGAACGCGCACCGCAAGGCCATCGAAAAGCGAGAGTCGCGGACGCTCCTGCACGAGCCACCGAAGGCGCTGCCGCAGCGGAGTCATCCGCTCTATCTGAAGCTGACGCGGGGCAGCCCGGCGCGCAAGACTCTCGCGCTGACATTCGACGACGGGCCTCATCCAGAGTTCACTCCCAAGTTGCTTGCCGTGTTGAGCAAGTACCACGTCAAGGCATCCTTCTTTGTCGTCGGCAAGATGGCGCAGAGATACCCTGACCTGGTGCGTCAGGAAGTGGCCGCTGGTCACGAGATCGGGAATCACACATTCAGCCACGCGAATGTAGCACGTCTGACCGAGAACGGAGCGGCCGCCGAATGGGAGGCGGGGGATGAGGCCATTACGGCGATCACGGGTGAGAAGGTGCGATACTGCCGGCCGCCCGGCGGGCGGTACGATCGGGACTCTGTGATCGCTGCGAGCGAACTGGGCCTGACGATGGTCCTGTGGACCGATAACTCAGCCGACTATCTCGGTATGAGCCCGCACCGGCTCGAGCAGCGCGTGCTGTCGCGAATCAGCAACGGTGGCATCGTCCTGATGCACGACGGCGTGCAACAGACGATCGACGTGCTGCCGGACATCATAGAAAAACTGCGCAGCAAGGGCTACAGGTTCGTAACGTTGTCCGAGCTCGAGGATCAGCGCAACTCGAGATGAGCGTGGCTGAGAGCGGTATGCCCCGGTGTGGATTGGGGCACGTGTTCAGCAAGCTCGGACCCGCAGGCCTCTAGCGGATCGGTCGTTCCTCGCCTGGCCTGAGGCAGGAACGTGGTTGCTCCTCCGTGAATCCGACTATGTGAGACGACGCGCCTTCCACGCCGTGTCGCGCTGGCAGCGCTCTCCACGGGCATTGCTTCCTGGAGCGAGTCCGGCCGGCGGCCCCCGACCGATCCCATGAGCGAGGAGCAGAGGACAGTGAGAACGACGGCCGAGAGCGCAACCAGCCTGGTGATGATCGCGCCGGATCGAAGGACGCATGCGGCTGCCGTCATCGATCTGATGGCTAAGGCACTCCCCGAGGCGCATGGGTACTACTGGATGCGCGACGCCTGCCGTGATGCATACCTTCTGCCCGCCCACTACGACTGGCACACGTCCCGGATCGGCATGATCGGCGATCGGGTGGTCACGCACTACGGAGTCTGGGACTACCAGATGCGAATCGGCACGGCGCGGGTCAGGGTCGGTGGAGTGGGCGGCGTTGCTACGGACGCAGACCTCCGAAAGTGCGGGTTCATGGACCGCACCGCGCGGGCCTCGATAGAGGCGATGCGCGCTCATGGATACGACGTGTCGCTGCTCTTCGGGATTCCGGATTTCTACCACAGATTCGGCTACGTGAGAGCGTGGTCGGACACGCTGGTCGTGGCGTACGCGTGGGACCTGCCGAAGGAGAAGCCGACCGTGCGGGTCAGCGGGTTCAAGCCGCGCGCACACCGCGATCTCGCAGATCTCTACAACCGATGCTATGCTACGACCACCGGCACCGCTGTGCGGCCCACGTACACGAAGAAGACCAATCCGTGGTTCGATCTGCCGGTGGGCTACCGGTGGGACGTGAACGACAAGCCCGCGGGGTATGTGTTGCTGAGACGGCGCGGCAACAGTATCACCTGCGGCGAGTATTGCGGAGATGCCGAAGAGGCGCTGCGGGTGCTCGGCATGCTGGCGAGACGGTGGAACTGCCAGGAGATTCGCTTCGACAGTCTGCCGTACAACAGCGAACTGGTCAGGAAACTGCGATGGGGGAATTCCCGCGTAGAGGTACATAACCACAGAAACGGTTCGGCATTGGTGGCGCTGCTCAACCTGCGCTCGGGGCTCGGCAAGATGGAGGACGAGCTGTCGCTGCGGATGCGGAACTCGGCCCTGGCCGACTGGGCCGGTGCGCTGTTGATCGCGGACACGCGCGACGAAGTCATGCTGTCGATCTCAGGCGGTCGCGTGCGTGCCGATGAGCCTGGTCCTACCAGTCACGCTATCCGCGGCGGTGACGAGATCGTGCAGCTCCTCATCGGAACGGACAGGCCCAGTGAGGTGATAGAAGCCGGACGGATGCGCCTCGCGGGCGATGCCGGCAGACTCGCAGAAGTGCTGTTCCCCGAGCAACATCCAACACTGAGCCACCCGGATCACTTCTGAGAGCCGCGCGAAAGCAAGAGGAGGTACGCGCAATGGAGAACACACTCTCGCCCCAGGTGCAGATGCAGTTCATGCGTCCGGGGCAGCTTGAGGCCGCGGCACGGAGGTTCCCGGTGGTGTACGTGCCGTTCGGGTGCATTGAGTGGCATGGCAAGCATCTGCCACTGGGTAATGACGCGCTGAAGGCGCACGCCATCCTCGTGAAGTGCGCTGAGGAGTTCGGCGGCGTCGTATTCCCGCCGCTCTGGTTCCATGCCGGCTTCGATCTCGAGTACCTGACGCCGGTTTACACCGACCTGTTCGAGCGGCTGAAGCACACTGGGTTCCGGGTGATCATCGGGGTATCTGGACACAACATCGAAGAGCAGATCGAGATGATCAACGAGGCCCTCAAGCCGGTGGTCGAGGACGGTACGATCGCCGGGACGGCGTTGTGGGAGGTCTCGCTCAGCTTCTCTGACGAATCCGACACCGATCATGCGGCGAAATGGGAGACATCGAATATGATGTTTTTCTACCCCGACCTGGTGGACATGGCGGCTCTCGGAGACGAGGAGATGATCTTCGACATGCGCGAGCCGTGGGGAATCGGGGGCGAGGACCCGCGAGTGCACGCCTCCCAGGCAGTAGGGAAGCGGAATGCTGAACTGGCGGCCAGAGCGATCGGGAAGAGGGCGCAGGAACTGCTGGGCTCTTTGTCGCCGGAGCATCGCGGGTTCGGTATCGAGAAGATAGAGCCTGGGCCTTGGTGGATGGTATGACGGCGAGACCGGAGCGCGAGTCGGACTGGTACAGGGCGATGATGTTCAGCAGGCCGGAGCGCATCCCCGTGCACGTGTCCCTGCTGCCCGCGGCTTGGATGAAGCATCGGGAGGCGCTCGAGGAGATCGTGCTGCGCCATCCCATCATCTTTGGGGAACGCAAGAAGGGCGACGTCGACTTCGACGCGGTGAGCGGAACCTACGCCGCGGGCGACCACGTCGACGAGTGGGGCTGCGTGTGGAGGAACATCGCGCACGGATGCGAGGCGTTCGTCACCGGTCATCCGCTGCCGAAGCGGGAGATGGTGAACGGCTTCCGAGCGCCGGCCCCCGGCGCGGGAATGCCGCACGGGTTCATGTTCCTGCGGCTGACCTATCTCCGTGGTTATGAAGAGATGATGGTGGACTTCGCCGAGGAGCCGCCGGAACTGCAGAAGCTGATCGACCTGGTGCTGGAGTACAACGTCGGGGAACTGAAGCGCAGGCTCGCGGACAGCCCGCGGACACTGATGGATTTCGGCGACGACTTGGGCATGCAGATCGCTCTGCCGATCTCTCCGGGGAAGTGGCGCAGGTACCTGAAGCCATGCTACGCCAGGCTCTATGACATGTGCCACGAGGTCGGCGCCGATGTCTACATGCACAGCGACGGCTACATCGTCCCGATCATCGCTGACTTGATCGAGTGCGGTGTGAACGTCATCAACCCGCAGACACGGGCGAACGGGCTGGACGCGCTAGCGCGGGAATGCAAAGGCAGGGTCTGCGTTGACCTCGATCTGGACCGACAGATGTTCCCGTTCTGCACCCCCGCTGACATCGACGCGCACATCCGCGAAGCAGTTGAGAAGCTCGGCTCGCCCGAGGGCGGGCTGTGGCTGAAGGCCGAAGTCGGCCCGGACGTTCCGCTGGAGAACGTCGAAGCGATCTGCGCCGGGCTGGAGAGGTGGCGGGAGTGCCGGCGCTAACGCACCAAGCTGCGACTGCGCCTACGCCAGCCTCTCCATCCACTTCCCCTCTATCTCCCGCAGCTTCGCGGCCTGATCGGGTGTGACTTTCAGCTCCTGCGGCTGGGCAAGGATACCGGCGACCTTGTTGGCGGCGCGTTCGACGAGGTCGAGGCCGCCGGCGGCGAGCCAGTCGCTGCGGCGCTGAGGGGCTGTGAGTTCGCCGGCGACACGCTCTTTGCGGTAATGGCTGAGAGTATGGTCGTGTCCGATGAAGTCCCCGGCTGCCACGCCTTCGCGGATCACATCGAGCGCGATCGTCTCGTCCGTTACCTCGATGCCACGCTGCGCGCGCAGGAGTTGGGCTGCCATCTCATCGTCGATCGCCGCCTGCTCCAGGGAGAGCGTCAACTCGGTCTCAAGCTGTCCTATGCCCCAGATAATGTTCACGCCCGCTCGCGCGTGGAGCATGGCGGTGAGCGCTTTCTCGAGCGTTGACTGGGCGTCGCAGATCGGATTGTCGCTGCTCACCCAGGAGGCGCACGGGAGGCCGTGGTAACGGGCGATCTCCGCACCCGCGGCGGCAATCATGCCGTCCTGCACGGCGCCGCTGGTGGCGAGGGCCGAACGCATATCGAGCATGTGCGCGAATCCCAGATTGAAAATGGATGGGCGGCCCGGCTCGAGCACTTGGAGTATAGCGATCCCCGATAGCGCCTCCGCGTTCGCCTGTGCGAGCAGCCCAGCAAGCGTGATCGGCGCGGTGCCGCCGGCGAGGGGTTCGGCGTTCACCATCATCGGCAGCCCTCGGCCGGATGTCCTCAGGAAGAGCTCCAGCGCGGTGTTGCTCCAGTGGAACGGGCTCACGATGGAGTATCCGAAGCTGACGATGGGATGCTCGGCAAGAGAGGTGCTTTCCGACAGCGCCTCTGCCATCTCGATGATGGCGACGGGGCCGTCGGGCGAGAAGATGCAGGGGCGAATGTGCTTTGCCGAGTTCTCGGCGATGATGCGGAAGCCGGCGATGTCCCGCATGGCCGGCGGGTAATCGGCGATGCTGGCGCCGACGACTCCATGAACGTTGGACAGCGCATCATTGACCCGCGTGACGTCTACGAGGTCAGCCGAGACCATCTCGGTCCGCTCGCGGCCGCGGGCGATGTACATGGCATTGCCACCCCAGAAGATGGTCCCGCCGTCTGCGCCCACCTGAACAGACCGGCCGCCGCGGTCGGAGAAGTGGATGTTGCGAGGCGCTTTGCCGACGCAAGAGGCGACCAGATCGCGAGGAAAGCGGATAGTGGGGTGATCGGCATCGCCTTCGGCCCCGGCCTGTACCAGGCGGCGGCGGATCTCCGGATGATCCACTTTCACTCCAACCGTTTCGAGCAAGCCCAGGCTCGCGTCGTGGATGCGTGCTATGTTGCCGTCTGTGAGAAAACTCATGCTGAACCATCTCCCAGCGCGTTGTTCGGGGCGCCGTGCGGGAAGCCCTGCACTAACCCCGGCTGCGACGCCGGAGGCTGGAGGAGAGGCGGGCCGCCGTGTTGAACATGAGGCCACTCGCCGCGATGGGATTGGCGCGCTAAGGTGACCCCACACAAGATCTCCGTCGTGATCGCAGCCGCGGACGCCCGGCCCACGTCAGCGCCTCGCGTCACAGTCCGGCCTCCTTCGCCGTGCTCGGCGCAGTCCGTGATACGAAAGCCTGTGCCGTGAAGCTCTCCCTCCGCGCATTCGCGTTCGGCCTCGTCGGCATCGTCATAGTCTCGTTCATCGTCTCGTGGGCCGAGCTGGTCACGGGGCAGATCATGATCGGCTTCCTACAGCTTCCTCCCGTGGTCGTCGCCGCCCTGTTCGTCCTGGTGCTGCTCACCCGGGGCATCCGCATCATCGCTCCTCGCTTCGCGCTCCAGCCCAGGGAGATAGTCGTCGTCTACCTGATGATGCTGATCGCCGCCATGTTGTCCTCGCGCGGGCTGATGGAGGACCTGATTCCCACGCTCATCGGTATCAACTACTACGCCGATCCGGGGAATCGCTGGGAGCAGCTTTTCTTCGGCCACATACCGCAGTGGGCCGTTCCCTGGGATACCGGCGCAGGCATTCGCCAATTCGCGGCAACCGCGTTCTATGAAGGTCTGAAGGAGGGCGAAGGGCTTCCGTGGCGGCTGTGGGTGGGACCGCTCAGCCGCTGGCTCGTCCTCGTCGGAGCGGTCTTCACTGCCTTCCTTTGCCTGGCAGCGATCATGAGGAGGCAGTGGAGTGACAACGAGCGGCTCTCCTATCCGCTGGTGCAGTTGCCTGTAGAGATGATACGGGAGCAGCCAGGGAAGTCATTCCTCAGCAATCCGCTGACGTGGATCGGCTTTGCCATCCCGACCATTCTCTTCGGCGTCAACGGCTTGCACAATTGGAACCCGGCACTGCCGTCCATCAATGTCGAGATCTCTCTCAACACCTACTTCACGCAGCGCCCCTGGTCCGACATCACCTTCTTCGTGGCATACGTCTCGCCGGGCGCGGTCGGTTTCTTCTATCTGCTTCCGGTAGAGCTGCTGCTCAGCTTCTGGCTGTTCCACGTCCTGGCGAAGGTGCAGGACCTCTTCTTCTCGGCGCTGGCCTTTCCGCCGATTTCCACGCCTCACGGAAGCGGCGACGGTTACATGGATTACCAGACCTCGGGCGCATACTTCATGCTGGTAATCTACCTCGGCATGGTGGCGTGGCCGCACCTGAAGTCAGTGCTGCGCCGAGCCGTCAGCTCACAGGGCGCAGCCGGCGCGGATGAGATGATCCCGTACCGCGGAGCGGTCTGGGGCCTGGTCGTGTCGCTGGTCGTAGCTCTGATGTGGTTGCATCAGCTCGGAATGGGGATAGTGTTTGCCGCCTTCTCGCTCCTTGTCTACGTGTTCGTAGAAGCGATCGTCATGGCCCGCGGTACCACGGAAGGCGGACTTCCGATGAGTGAGGGCTGCTTCACGCCAATGGACATCAGCTCCCTCGTGATACCGCCGATGTCGCTGGGACCGAAGACGCTCACGAGCGTTGCCTTTTTCGACGCCATGTTCACCCGGGACTTGCGGGGACTGGTTCTGACGGGATTCCTGGACGGGCAGAAGCTGGGTGACGAGATCGGGGTCAGGCGGCGGAGTCTGCTCTACGTCTTCGCCGCCGCCATCGTTCTCACCATACCGGTGGCGGCAGCCATCCACCTCTGGTTGCCATACCAGCGCGGCGCCACTAGCATGTACTCCTACACCTACTACGGCAACAACATCCAGTTCTGGCGAGAGAACTCGGCATCCCTGCAGGGAGAGACCCAGCACCTTTCCGGAGCGCTCGTGTCCTTCCTCGTCGGGGGCGCTATCGCGGCATGGCTGGCGATGATGCGGATCCGGTATGTGGGGTGGCCGCTGCATCCGCTGGGCTACGCGCTCTCCACATCGTGGACCGCCATGGTGTTCTGGTTCCCCATGTTCGTCGCCTGGGTGGTCAAATCGGTCATTGTGCGCTATGGTGGGATGAGGCTGTACGGCCGCCTACGGCCGCTGTTCCTGGGGATGATCTTTGGTGAGTTCACGTCGGCGGTGATGTGGACTCTGGTCGCGATGATCTGGCACGTTCCCGCACCGTTCTTCCCATGGCCGTGAAGAAAGCAATCAGACCGGAAAAGCACAGACAAGACAGGGCATCGGTCAGCCCGCCCCCGACCGGGCGCGGCGCGCTGGTCGCGCTCTGCGTCGTCGCGCCGCTGATCATCGCCGGCCTCGTCGTGTACTACCTGCTCGCGTCCCGAAGAGCGTCCGGCGAACTCGGCTTTCCACTCGACGATAGCTGGATCCACGTTCGCTTTGCGCAGCACTTGATCGAGACGCGGGGATTCTCGTTCAATCCGGGAGAGCTGACCAGCACCACCACTGGGGCGCTGTGGACGGTCCTGCTGGCGCTGGCCTATCGCGTCACCCATGAGTTCCTGTTCACATCCATCATCATCAACGGTCTGCTCAGCGTCGCGCTTTGCGTGATCGTCTATGGGCTGTCACTGACGATCGTGCCGTCGCGCTGGGTGGCGCTCGTGGCAGGCGTGACAGTCGCCGTGACCGCGCCACTGCCGTGGTGGATACTGTCCGGCATGGAGCCGCCCTTGTACGCGGCGCTGGCGATGCTCGGCATCCTGCTGCACGTGCGGGCGCGGCGAGCGGAGCGTGCAGCGCCTCAGCACGGGATGTGGGCCACGGTTGTGTTCGCGCTGGCCGGCCTGGCGCGGCCGGAATGCATGCTGCTTTTCCCGCTGGCAATGGCCGACCGGCTCGTCATGTCGGTCTGGATCGAGAGGCGCGCCGGCGGTTGGCAAACGTGGGCGAAGCAGGTCGCGCTGCACTCCGCTGTCTTCGCGGTCATGCTCGCGCCGCTTTTCCTCTACAACCATCGCGTCACGGGCCTCTGGTTACCGAGCTCCTTCTACTCGAAACAGCAGTGGATGAGCATCGGCGGGGCTTTGGCGATGGGACAGACGCAGCGGGTGCTGTATGTCATCGCAGTTTCCCCGTGGCAGCAGATCGCTTCGCTGATCTCGGCGTGGATTCACGACAACGCTCTGCTGATCGCGCCGTCCGCGGTCGGGCTGGTCTGGCTGGTGCAGCAGGTGGTGAAGCGAGAGAGCGGCCACAGATCGCTGCTGATTCCAGCGGCTCTGGTCGTTCAGCCGATCGTCTGGTCATGGTTCTCCGGATACCGACCTGCCGACTATCAGAGCCAGCGCTATGTTGCGGCGCTGAACCCGCTCTACCTGCTTCTCGGCGCCATCGGTGGCTGGTGGATTCTGACGAAACTCAGCGAGAAGATGGTCTGGGCGCGTGTAGCGGCCGCAGCGGCGGTTCTGCTCGGCTCTCTGGCAATGCAGCCGACCAGCGCTGCGACGTACGCCCTCAACGTGAAGAACATCACGGAAATGCAAGTGACCATCGCCAGATGGGTGCGCGATCATGTGCCGAAGGGGTCGCTGCTGGCGGTGAACGACGTCGGTGCGATCGGGGTCATTACGGACGACCCCGTGCTTGACCTGCAGGGGCTTGTCACGACACAGGTGCTACCATTGAGAAGCATGAAGGAGCAGGTCCTGGGACGCGCGCCCACTCTGCTGTCCCAATTCCTGTTCGACCATCGGCCCGACTATCTGATCATCTTCCCGAGATGGTATCCCGAGATGGATCAGCGTCGGGACGTATTCACGCCCGTGTTCCAGGTGCAGCTTAGGGATAACATCACCGCCGGTTCGGACACCATGGTCGTCTACGAAACCGTGTGGGCCGGGCAGCACGGAAAGGGATTGCGCACGTGAGGCCGGGCAAGCTCCCGACAAAGATGCTCGCCGACCTGCTGGCCCGGCTCCCGATGGACGACCCGCGCGTCATCGTTGGGCCGAGGGTAGGGGAGGACGCCGCGGTGATTGACTTCGGCGATCACCTTCTGGTGGCGAAGACCGATCCGGTCACGTTCGCCACCGACCTCATAGGGTGGTACACGGTGAACGTGAATGCGAACGACATCGCCACCATGGGGGCGGAGCCGAAGTGGTTCATGGCGACCCTCCTGCTGCCGGAGACCGCGGATCGGAGCCAGATCGAGGCGATCTTTGGCCAGCTTGCCGACGCCTGCCGCGGCCTGGGGGTGACTGCAGTTGGCGGCCACACAGAGGTGACCATCGGCATTGATCGGCCGATCATGATCGGATGCATGATGGGTGAGGTCGAGAAGGGTAAGCTGCTGACCAGCGCCGGCGCGGGCGCCGGGGACGCCATCATCCTGAGTAGCCCGATCGCCATCGAAGGGACCGCGCTGCTGGCACGTGAGGCCGCGGGTGCGCTGCGATCCACGGGGCTGCCCGAGGAGTCGATAGCGAGGGCGCGAGACCTGCTGTTCGACCCCGGGATCAGCGTCGTCACCGCTGCCCGAGCGGCCATCGAGTCAGGCGGCGTGACTGCGCTGCACGACCCCACTGAGGGCGGCCTTGCTACAGGTCTCCTGGAGCTGGCTCTGGCTTCGGAAGTGGGCCTCGAGATCAGCCGCGATGACATACCCATGCTGGATCTGACGCGCGCTGTCTGCGCCGCGCTCGAACTTGATCCGCTCGGGCTGATCGCGTCGGGCTCCCTGCTGATCGCCGCCAAGCACGATCGCGCTGCAGACATCGTCCAGACGCTGCGAGCACAGGGGAAGGACGCAGCCATCATCGGCCGCACCATGCCGAAGCAGGCCGGCGTCATGCTCGTGGCGGGCGGGCGGCGCCTGCCGCTGCCGCAGTTCGACCGGGACGAGATCGCGCGGTACTTCGGGGAGCACGCGTAGCCGGCTCGCAGGCTCGCGGTCGACTACGGCCGCTTCATCTTGATCACACGCCCGCTGCTCTCGCGGCACCGGTCAATGAGCCGCATCACTGCCAGCGGCTCTTCCGCCTTGACGAAGGGAGCCCGGCTCCTGCGTATCGCGGTCGCCAGATCCGCGTAGACGTCAACCGCCAGTGACTGATCCACGGGCACGGTTTCTTCTCTGAACGCGATGTCATCCGTGGGGTACTTGCGGCCCACGCTGGCGAGCGCCGTGTTCAGAGATTTCGTCGGTAGATCGGATGACTTGAAGTAGGTGATGACGAATCGGTCCCGATTCTCACCCATAGTGAGCGCGCCGCGGGTTCCCCACACCTGGAGGACGTACGGGTTGATCGTCGATGCCTGGTTGATATCGAGTTCCCCAATCACGCCGCTGCGAGTCTCGATGATGACCTTCACGACATCATCGGCGTCGCCGAGCGATGCGGCCACGCGCAGGTTCGCGAACACACGCTTGACGTCGTAGCCGATAAGCTGAAGAAGCTGGTCGAGGGAATGCGCGCCGTAGTTGTTGAGCGTGCCGCCGCCGAAGCGGCGCATCGCCTGCCAGTCGTTCCTTCTCGCGTACCGGTAGCCGCCGACGCGGATGTGATAGACATCCCCGATGATTCCCGACGCCAGGATCTTCCTCAGGTGCTGGAAGTACGCGGATGCGCGCAAGGGCTGGTAAACCGTGACGATGCGGCTGTAGCGCTTGGCCGCCCGCACGATCGCACCCGCGTCCGCTGCATTGGCCGCCATCGGCTTCTCGAGGAAGACATGGCACCCCTTGCGCAACGCTTCGATGGACATGGGTTTGTGGTAGTGAGTCGGAGTAGCGACCACAGCCACGTCCAGATGCGCAGTATCGAGCATGACGGTGAAGTCGCGGAAAGTCTGGGCCCCGTAGGTCTGTTCCGCTTCCCGACGCCGTTCCGGCTTCACATCCTGAACAGCCGCGAGCTCGAATTCCGGATGCGTCGCAATCTGGCGACAGTGGAACTCCCAGCCGATGCGGCCAAGTCCGGCAACGCCAGTACGGATCCTCTCACGCGGCATCTGTCACACCTCCTCAGCGTATTGCTTCCATAGGGTCGGATCGTACGGAGCGGCACGACCTGGGCAGTCATCCCGCGGGCAGAGCTGGCAGCTCTCAAAGCTCGTCTCCGTCGGGAAGCAGAGGCCGGAAACCGACTTCATCGGGAGCATCAGGTAGCTGTCCGTGAGTCTGACACCGATCTCGCTTTCCACATCGCCGAGAACCCGGAACAGCTCGCTCTGCTGCGTTATCGGCCAGTCCTGCAAAGATCCCGGGGACATGCTCGACATCTTCCCCGGCCTATACTTCATCCCGATGTGCTCCCGCACGAAAGCGACAGCGGCAGAGAGAGCAGCGATGCGGAACTGGTCGAGCCAATACTCCTGCATCGGATCACCATCGACGCCGGGAACGTCGTCGAGCTCTACGCCGCACGTGGCGATGTAGGGGAACGCTCGGTGAGCTGTATCGAGATTCACTCGCAAAACACGGCTGGTAAAGACAACGTCACCCACGCAGATGGTATCCGCGGTGCGTTCGCCCACATAGCAGACATCGTAGACGGCCTTAGGGTTCGCGGCCGCGTGGGCGCGATCGAAAAGGCTAGCGACCGCGTTCGCGTCCTCGCTGTCCGGCTCTACTCGGACCGTGCGCAAGAACGCCGCCAGGTCCAGCTCTATCGGTATTCCGCTCAGTGCTTCCATACCGGATGCCTCTGCACCAGACACGCCTCGCCCCGCGTACCCTTTCTCCTCCGAGGCCCGCTCATCCTCGTACCACCGGCAGCCCCGCAGGGAAAGGTGATCGGTCTCAGATCAGGTAACATATAGCCGCGAACAGGCATTTCGGATGGAGGTATGGCGATGGCCGAGAAGATCGGAGCAGGAATCGTCGGGATGGGGTGGGCGTCCTCTGAGCACTTCAAGGCGTACCAGCGCAACCCTCACGCCCGCGTGGTTGGTGTATGCAGCCGGACTGTCGAGGGCGCGCAGGCGAAGCTCGCCGAGATTGGCCGCGAGATCGATACCGACGGCGTCAAGGTCTACACGTCGTACCAGGACATGCTCGCGGATCCAAGCATACACGTGATCTCCATCTGCACCCCTCCCAGCTTGCACGTCGATCAGGGAGTTCTGGCGGCACAGGCCGGCAAGCATCTTTGTATCGAGAAGGCCGTCGCACTCGACCTGGCTTCGCTGCGACGCCTCCAGGCGGCCGTGAAGTCAGCCGGGGTGAAGACAGCGGTCTGCTTCGAGTGCCACTACAATCTCGAGGTCGTGACCATCAAGAATCTGATCGATATGGGAATCATCGGTGCCGTGTACAGCATCGAGGCCGACTACTACCATGGCATCGGCCCCTGGTACAAGCAGTGGGCCTGGAATGTCACGAGGGCAGAGGGGGGGAGCGCGCTGCTCAGCGCGGGCTGCCACGCGCTCGACCTTGTGATCTACTTCGCCAAGTCGGACGTGACAGAGGTCGCGTCGTTCGGCGGCTTCAGCGCCGGCAATCCCCTCAAATACGAATATCCGCCTCACTCGACCACGATCCTCAAGTTCGCGAACGGCACTGTCGGCAAGTGCGCCTCCAGCGTGGACTACCGCGGTCCCTATTACTTCCCATTCGAGATCCAGGGCGAAGAGGGCTGCATTCGCGACAACCAGTTCTTCTCCGCAAAGCTGGGCGGACAGAAGGGAATGGCGACGATTCCCACGATCATGCTCGACAGCGGCGACGTCACCCACCACCCCTATGATGACGAGATCAACGAACTGATCGACTGCATCCGCGAGAGCCGAGCGCATCCCGTGGACTTGGAATGGGCGGCGCGGACGCACGAGGTCATCTTCGCCGCCGACCTCGCCGCGGCCGAAGGGAGGGTCGTGAAGATGGGGGAGATCAGGTCAAAGTAAGCTCCAGCGCCCGCTGGCGGCGCGGATTCGGGCATCATAGAGACGGCGGGCAGGGAGGTCCCTTGCCCGCCGTCGGTCTGCCTATCGCGAAGGCGCTACTTGCTGGTGTCGGGCGCCGGGGCCGAGGCGTCAGACGGCCCCCGCAGGCTTCTCGGTGTTTCCAGCATGTTGTTCTTGATCTTGTCCGTCAGGGCGGCGGCTTCCGCCGGCGTGCGGACGACGTGAGGAGTGAGGAACACGAGCAGCTCAGACTTCTGTCGATCGGAGGTCGTCGACCGGAACAGCGAGCCGATCAGCGGGAGATCGCCGAGGATCGGCACGCGGGATCCGGTGCGTGTGATGGTGTCTCGCATCAGTCCGCTGAGGATGATGGTGTTCCCGTCCTTGACGTTCAGGTTTGCCTGCGTCCGCCGCGCGTTCACGCTGGGGTAGTCCTGCCCTGCGATGTTCACCGAGGCGCCCGGTTCGTCGGCCGAGACGCTGACGTCCATCTGCACCATATTGCCCTGAGTCACCCTGGGCGTGACCGTGAGCACGATACCGACGGACTGGTAGGTGATGCTGGTGCTGACCGCGGCGCCTGTGCCGACGCTCGTGGTCAAGCTGCCTTGCGGGAAGGGCTGGCTGCTCGACACATCAATCTGTGCTTGCTGATTGTTCGACGTGAAGATGCTCGGCGCGGAGAGGATGCGAGCGTGGGAATCGGTCGTCAGCGCGTTGAGCACAGCATGAAACTGCGGCCCGCTGATCTGCCCGAAGAGCCCGCTGGGGCCGGTGACATTTCCGTTGGTGTCCGTTGTAAGCTGATCCAGGCCGAAATTCGATGAGATGTCCCCGGTGAATGTCCCTCCGCGGAACGTGCCGAGTACGCGGCCCAGGCTTTCCCACTGAAATCCAAGACTCGTGTTCTGAGTCAAAGTCACCTCAGCGATTATCGCCTGAATCTGCACCTGCGGCGGCGCCACGTCGAGCTGATCCAGCAGTTGTCGCACCAGGTCGAGCTGCGCCGGCGAGGCCGAGATGAGCAGCGTGTTCGTGTTGTCATCCGCTGTCATCACCGGCTGCTTCACGCTCGGCCCTCCCACTGATTGTGCGATTTCAGGTGATGGCGTAGAGATGCTGCCTTCACTCGGCGGCGCGGCGGGCTGCGGCGCCACCGGTATCGGCGCTTCCGAAGCCTGCGCGATGGTAATCGGATCGGAGCCGCCGCGGGCGCCCGCCGAACCCGACAGGGGCTCGACCTCGATCTTCCCGGGCGCTCTCGTACGGCCGCCGGCATCGGGTCCGATACTACTGGTGCGCAGGCCACCCGTGATGGGCGTACCAATGCCATACCCCGGCGTACCAAAGCCCCCGATCGCGCCGGACCTGGTCGCCGTGCTGCCACTGACGCCTGGCCTGGCGCCGGCAGCCGGACCACCAGCACCCGTCAGTACCTGAGCGCTGATCAACGGACCAATCTTCTGTGCCAGATCGCTCGCCACCAGGTTCTGCACCGGGTAGACAAAGAACGAACCCTTGAGGTTGATCGGTCGGTCCAGTTGATCGACGAGCTGCTGGATCTGCCGAGTGTGGATCGGCGTCGCAAGCACGATCATCGAATTCGTTCGCGTGTCCGGGTAGCAGAACTCCGGGCCCGTGGATGCCCCCGCTCCAGCCGCGACCCCAGGTCGAGCCGGTGTCTGCGCGGCCCCGGCTCGGCCTCCCGTGACGCGCCGCTCGAACGGCAATCGCCGCGCGGCGGCTCCACCCGCCCCCCCTCCGGCGCCACCCCGACCGATGATAATCGTATTCACCAGATCGCACATATCCTCGGCGTCGTAGGACTGCAGCGAGAAAACCCGTAGTCCACCGGAAAGCTGAGACTCGGTATCCTCGATGATCGACAGCACCCGCTGGATGTTCGCGGCCGTATCTGTGATGATCAGCGAATTCGTAGAGGTCGGGATCAGGCTCGCGTTCTGCGATAGCAGTCCCTGGATCTGGGATGCCACGTCGGAGGCATCCACGTTCACAAGCGGTATCACCTGAGTGATGTACGTGTCGGTGGAGGGGATATCCTCCGGCCGGTTGCCGAAGCCCACGGGTGGGCCCGACGCAATCGCGTCCGTAACAGGTACGACCTTGTAGATCCCTGTGCCCGCGCGGATCATGGTGAACCCGCGAACCTGCAGCACCGAGTTCAGTATCTGGAAGGCGACGTCGAGCGGCACCGGTTCCGGGGCGATCACCGTGATCGGCCCGGTCACCTGTTCCGCCTTGATGATCGTGACTCCCGCCTCACGGCTCAACAGCCGAAGCAGAAAGTCGATGTCCAGCCCGTAGAACTCCATGCGGATCATCTTCTGTCCGCCCGCGCTCTGGAAGACCTCCAGCGGCTGTGACTCAGGAGACGGCGTCGCGGTCCGAGCGGCCGCCGCCGCGGCCGTGGGAGTTGCCGACGCCGGCCCGGTATTCCCTGCGGAGGGCAGCGGCGGATTGGCATTCGGCCTTGCCCGTCTCCCTGGCATTCGCACGCCAGGTTGACCGGGCGTTGACTGCTGCGCGGAAGTGAGCGCGGAGATGGAAACCACCGCCACCACCGCCGCCACGCCCCAGCTCGCACGTCGAATGTTCATGTTGGCCATCCTTGCAGAGTCCGTAACAGAACCCACCGTGAGGCCCAGACAGAGCCGCAGTGGGAGCAATCTCATCCATTCATCCGGGGCCGGCGCGGCCTCGCGATGCCACCACCGACGAGTCTTCGGGCTCAAGTCACCCGAGTATTACTGACACTTACAGGCGGCGAATGGCCCTCGGCCGGACTGGACGGATCATCCAGGGCGAGGTGCCTGCCCTGCCTGCCCTCCCTGCGGCTGCCGCCCGGGCCGTGCCTGTGTGGCCGTCGCGCCTTTGTCCAGAGGTGTAAGCTGCCACGTATCCGCACGGTGTAGAACCGCCGGAGGCGCGCCTGACACCGTGAACTCGATATCGTTCGAGTTCACCTTCGTGACCGGAACGCCTCTGAAGCTGTCGCCCACAGCCAAGTACTCCACGGTACGATCGGTCGCATTCTGTATGATGCCCAGCATCTTGCCATCGATCTCGATGTATCCGGCATACGCCCAGCCAGGGAAGCTCGGGGCCGATGGGGCGGGCGGCCGAACAGGCTGAGACGGGGGTATCGGCTGCACCGGCAGCGACGGAAGGGGTTTCGGCTTGGGAGGAGGGGGCGGCGCGGGCGGGCTGAAAATGTTCCGCTGAACGATAGCCTCGTAACGTCCGAAGTCGGCATCCGAGGGCGCGGCGGCCGCTAGCGGCCTCGCCGCTTGCTCGACCACGGCCGTCCTGGTTCTTCGCGCGGTTCGGCGCGTCTTCGATGTGGGGTGACGCCCGCTGCTCAAGGTGTAAAGAAGAAACGCTACAGCCACAATGAGAACGACTGCCAGCGCCAATTGCGTTGACTTAGGACTTCTCATCTGTGCCCTTGCCTGCGGACTTCAGGCTGTAGGTGGCGACGTGGACAATCACGCCCAGCAGATCGGATCCTCGTGACCCCGGGCTCAACTCGACTCCCTCGACCCAGAGGCGGTGCGGCCCTAGCTCGATCTCATAGAGCAGATGGACCACGTGTGGGAAATCAGTCTCAAACCTGACGCTGACCGGGTATCTCAGTCCATTGCCGACCTTCTCCGGCTCGGATGGACGGATGCTGCTCAACTGGATCCCGATGTCGCGGCTGAGTTGGGAGACATCCCGGATGACCTCAGGAGTGACATCCGTGCTCGCCCTGAATACCTCGGTCGTCTTGGCTTGCAGCTTCTTCACTTCCTCTTCCGCCGCGGGCTTCTGCCGGTACATCTGGGCGGCCTGTTCGATCTTGGCAGTCAGGGTCGCCGTCTGAGCGGCCAGACTCCTGGCCCGGTCCCGCATCGGGATCACGACGAAAAGGACGAGGAGGAAGGCGCCTGTGGCTAGTGCCGCCGCCAGCATCAGCACGCGATCTCTCTGCCCGACCCTCCTCATAGCCGCGCCCTCGATGCGACGGCATTGGACCTGTTCGACTGCTCCTCATTCCACAAATGCACGGTCAGCGTGAACGAAACCTCCTGAGCAGTCTGCTCGACCATCGAAGGCGGCGCCGGTGCGCGCGATGGCGCCGCCGGGTTCTTCCCAGCCACCGTCGGGAACTGCCTGCCGTAGCGGGTGACCTGCCGGTTCTTGGCTGATTGCGGCTGACTGGTCTGCTGCGAGGCAAGCGAAGGCGCAGGGCGCGCGCCAGGGACCGACCGGGCAACAGTGACTTGGTCCGCGCGATCGAGATTGACCGTCGTTACCAGGCGTGACCGGCCAAGCGCGGCCTGAAGGTCGGCGACTGCTTCGGAACTCGGGGCCGTGCCCTGAATCTGCAGCGGCTGTCCTGGGCGAAGAAGGAAGTGCGTCAGTATGACGCCCTTCGGAGCTGAGTCAGATATCGTGCGCAGCAGTTCGAGCGCCGCATATCGCCGCGCCTGCGCGGACTGGACGATCTGTAGATCCTTTGTCAGCGCGGCCCTCTCGTCGAAGACCTGCTTCGCCTGCGCCTGCGCCTGCTCTGCCAGCTTCATCCGCTTTTCGAGCACTCTCACCTGCCCCTGCTCGCGACTCACCGCTCGCGCCTGAGACACATATCCGAAAGCGGCCCCCGCGATCACGAGCACGGCGGCCGCCGCCCCGACGACACGCAGCCTCCTCGCCCGCGTGCCTTCGGCGACTTCGCGCGGCACCAGCGAAATCGTCCACACTGCCCGGCCCGTTCCCCCAAGTGCCTCGCCGACCGCCAGCAGGCAGTGATCGACCAGGTGCTGCTCCGCACCCCGCAGAAGCGCGTGGGGGAAAAGCTGCAGCATCGAGAGCAAGATCGGCTGAACCCCAAATTCCGATTGGATCGCATCGCTGAGACCCGGCACCTCTGACCCGGCGCCCAGCAGCACCACTCGGGAAACCACCGCCTGCCCGAACGAGAGCGCCGACCGGCGCAGCTCTCCCCGGAAGTTGTCAAACCATGCCCTGATGCGGTGAGGCTGGGGCTCACGGTCGAGCAGCGCGCAGCCCTCGGTGCCTTTCAGGCGCTCGGCTTCCTCCATGGAAACGTTGAGGTCGTCGCGAATCGCGAGGCTCAACTGCTGCCCGCCCATTCCCACCGACCGCGTGAGACGAAGGCGAGTGCCCTCCGACACGTTGATGCTGCTGGCTCGCGCGCCGACCTCGATAGTGAGCGTGATGCCGGGAGGCCCTTCGGGCAGCGACCGCGTCAAGTCGTGCAGCGCCAGCACGTCCACGGTCAGCGAGGCCACGCTCATCCCGAGGTCTTTCGCGACTGCCAGATACTCTCGCACGAGATCGCGCTGGGCGGCCACCACCAGCACGTCTGTAAGCCCGGGATGCTCCCGCGACGGGCCCAGCGCCTGGAAGTCCAGGATCACCTGCTCGATCGGGAATGGGATCTGATCGGCCAGATCATACTCGATCACGCGGCGCAGAGCATTCCGCTCCGCTTCGGGATAGGCGCTGACGCGGGCCGTCACCTGACGCCGGGGCAGCGCCATGATCGCAGCGCGGCGGCGAATTCCGGCCTTTGCCAGCGCCTGTCGGATCGCCTCGACGAGTGGTCGGCGGTCCGCGCCGATCTCCCAACGGAAACCGGCAGGCAGTGACTGCTCGGCGAATCGGATGGCGCGGACGCCGCCGCGACCCTCGGTGAGCTGGGCCACCTTCACGGAGTGAGAACCGATGTCTATGCTCACGGGCGGCGTGCGGAAGAACACGTTCTACCTCCTGCCGACCAGAGCGGCCTGCTCGACCGGCGGCAACGGCCACTCCTCCTCCGACTGGTGAATCACGTACACGTCGTCAGGAGTACGCCGCAGCACGGCGCGGAGTGTCCGGAAGCCGCGCTCCGTGGGCGGGTAGCCCATGGCCTCTACGATGAAGCTCGATGATTTCAGGTTCACGTGATCTATCATCTGTGCGAATAGGTCAGGGCCATTCGGCTGGCTCAACAGAAACTCCGCGAATTCGCCCAAAGTGGCGAATGGCGCCTGTGTGCGCCGGGCGACGATCGCCACCCCCAGCGCCATCGACCCGCCGGGCAGGACGGCAATCACCTCGGGCCGGGCGGTGTTCACGTTTACGAGACCTGCGACCTGGATGCCCGGATCGATCGTCAGGTGATCTATCGCGTTGATGATCTTATCATAGCTAAGACCTGCGACGGTGGCAAGCTGTGCCAGAGAGGTGTAGCCGGGCAGCCCACTCGATGTCAGGCGCGACCATCCGTCGAAGATCTCGCTCGCATCGTACATCGTGAGCACGGAGCCGAGCTTCGCCATCACCGACTTCTGGAACTCCTGGAATTCACCCCAGTTGCGGAACTCATTGAGACCAATCCTCATGCTTCCATTCGCGTCGGTGTTCTCCGAGATGCCCTCGACCGCGCACAGATCGACCAGTCCCGGCCTGTCCTTTGTCCCGAAGAACATATCTGGTGTGACACCCCGGACCAGCAAGAGTTCGCCGAGCGTCTGGAACGGTGCGTGGCGCGGCCCGTACGGCTCCTGCAGCGTCTCATAATAGGCGTCGTCCTGCCCCAGCATGGGCTCGCGCCACGCCACGATCGCCTCTGCCACCTCGAGGCTGCCCGTCAGCCTGAACAGCGTGTCCAGATCGGCCTTGTTGATGTTGACCCGGCCGCACGCGTCATCGATCCTGACGCGGTAGTACCCCGCGCCGAATTCCCGCGGCAGGTCGAGCGGCTGCGGCGCCTCCGACCCCCACGCCTCTTGAAGCGTGTCGATTCTCCGGTCATCGTACAGCAGAACGGCCCGCGCTTCGCGAATGCCCGCCTCAGCCAGGAATAGCCCCTGCATCCGTTCTAGACTGGTGTGGGATGCCCGCAGCTCCACTCGCACCGCCGAGATGATGCCGACTGCCAGCACCGAGAGGAACACGACCGCGAAGATCGCCAGGATCAGCACGACCCCCCGCTCGCTGCTGCGCCTGCCGCGTATTCCGGAGCACTGCTGGCGACGTCTAGTCATGTACCGTTGACACCAACGTCTGGAATTCATGCTCGCGGTTGTGCTCGTCGCGCACCACGAGCCGCACCTGTATCTCGACCGGCGGACGGTTACTATAGTCGCGTGCGTCGTATTCATCAGACCATTGGGTCCCATCGAAATACCGCAGCTCGAACCGTGTCAGGGCATGCGATATAAGCTCGGTATTCGGCGACTCTGTAGCCGCCGCCGGCGCGATGACGGAGACGCCCGGCACCGGCCATGTGGTCCTGTATAGCCCCGCCGGCTGGCCATTCTCGCCGGCGCTCCACTCGTACCGTACGCCAATGTAATCGGTGATGGGCTGTTGCTGCTGATTCGAGCGCATCTGATCAGGAAGCAGAGCGGCGCGGGAGACGCTGCTGCTGCCGGTGGTGAACGCCACCGAGTCGAACGGCGCCTGGCCCTCCTGCGCCGGGAGCGCGCTGAAGAAACCTACATCGTTGAACAGCCCCATGTAGCAGTTCCTCAAGTCATGTGTCACCATCTCTGTAATGGCTCTCGCCTCCTGGTTCAGGTCGGACGATTCGGTCAGTTGCTTCCAGACATTCAGCGACGTGGAGATGCTGAATACGATGCCGACGGCAAGCAGCGCCACGAAGCTCATCGCCATGACCAGTTCGACCAGGGTGAACCCGCGCTGCCGCCTCGAGCGGCGCAGAGCGCCCCCCGCGAACGTGCTAGCGTTGCCATGGCATGACAGGTCCCAGAGCATGCTAGAAGAGCGCCGTCGTGAAGCGAGTTGGCGATGACTGAGGGTCATAGACAGTCAGGTCAATACGGACGACATTCAGCCCGTCGGGCCGGTACACCGTCATGTCCCACGAATAATCCGGGTGTGCCGGCGCGAAGGTTCCCTGAGTGATTCCCGCCGCAAGCTGGGTAGGCTCCTGGATCTGGATCTCTGCCAGCTTCTGCTGCGCGAGGAAAGCGATCGTCGTGTCTTTAGATGAGATATTGGAGACGCGAGCGGCCATGGAGAAAGCCGCGAGCACAGCGAGCAGCCCGATCGCCAATACCGCGGTGGCGACGAGCACTTCGACGAGAGTGAAGCCGCTGTGCCCCGAGCTACTCCGCACTGGCCGTCACCCTCCCCGTAACAGGAGACATCTCGATGATCGTCTGCCGGTCAGGATCCCCCACGAGCGTAAGCGTGAGGCCGTCGGTCCGGCCGTCGGGGTAGAAGTAGAGCTGAGATGTCTGATCGTTGCTCTCCTGCCCCGAGACTGCGAAACCGGCTATGTTCAGCGACGCCGGAAGGCTCACCCTGCCTCGCCCCAGCACGTAAAGCGGCTCGAACTTCGTCCGGTCGCCCCGCGGATCGCTCTGCGCCTCGGCCCAAAACGCACCCCCGCGGGGATCGCACACCACGCGCACCAGACGGCCGCTGCCGACCGCTTCCGTGCGGGCGTAGTTCAGCAGTCCGACGAGTTGTCGCAGGGCTGTTCTCTCATCCGCCTCGCGGAGAATGCCCGTGATCCCCGGCAGGAAGGCGAAGAACAAGACCGCGATGATGACCAGGACGACCGCCAACTCGATCAGCGTGAAACCAAGGCTGTGTCTGCACCGCCGCTGGAGTTCTGGGCGCCTGAGGCCGATCTCATTTCTCGTCGAAATTCGTAATATCTGCGTTGTCATCATCACCGCCCGGCTGCCCATCGGCGCCGTAGCAGATCAGATCGTATCCCTTCGCATCCGGGTTCTCCTGAGCTGGGTAGCGGTACACGTAGTCGTTGTTCCACGGGTCCTTGGTGACCTTCTTCTTGACGTACGGGCCGTTCCAGTTCATTGGAGCCGGGGCGGAGGTCGGCTTCTCATACAGCGCGGCCAGCCCTTGTTCGGTCGTCGGCGGAGTGCCGTTGTGAATCGCGTAGATGTCTATCGCTGATTCGAGCGTGCTGATGTCTTCCAGCGCGCGGACGCGGCGAGCGTGTTTCGCGCTGTTCGACGCCTGCAGCACCACCGCTCCTGCAAGGATCGCGATGATCGTTACCACCAACACCAACTCCACCAGGGTGAAGCCTGACCTGCTGGTCACACGACCGGACCACCGTTTCATGGCAGTGTTCACTCCTTCTTCACCAGCGTCATTCCGAGGCGCAGCCGAGGAATCACGTCGTCGGGCGCGCGAGGCGGCGTGATCCTTCGCCTTCTACTCAGGCTGACATCTTGGTGCAACTCCCTAGCGGCCAATGGTCGCGTTGATCTGGAAAATGGGCAGAAGCACCGCCAGCACGATCGAGCCGACGATGAAGCCCATGAAGATGATGATCAATGGTTCCAGCAGCGTCGTCAGCCGGCCCAGCGCGCTATCGACTTCGAAATCCAGACTATCGGCGACACGCATCATCATCTCCGGAAGCTGGCCGGTTTCCTCGCCCACGGCCGCCATGTGGATCAGCAGCGGCGGAAACACCCCCGACCGCTCCAGGGACCCGCTGAGACGCGCCCCCTGGCGCACCTCCTCACGGACGGCTCCCGCGGCGCGGGTCATCGGGCGATTCCCGATCGCATTCCCGCTGATCTCCAGCGCCGTGAGGATCGGCACGCCGCCCGTCATCATGGTGCCCAGTGTCCGCGCGAGGCGGGACACCGCCATCTTGTGCCAGATCGGCCCCAGTAATGGCAGCCGCAACGTGATTAGATCGAGAGACTCCCTGCCGGCGGGAGTCCGCCCGTACCAGCGAATGGTCAGAACGAGAGCGACGATCACCAGCGCGATCAGCCACCACGTCTTGCTCACGACTCCCGCGACCGCGAGCAGAATCTGCGTGATGAGAGGAAGCGTCTGCCCCAGCTCCGCGAACAGCGTCGAAAGCTTGGGGACCAGGTATCCGATCACGAATGAGACCGCGCCGATAGCGACGGTCATGAGCACTGCCGGGTACATCAGCGCCGAAATCACCTGCGACTTGCGGTGCTGCGACTTCTCCAGAAACTCGGCGAGCCGCAGCAAGATGGCATCTACGTGCCCGCTCGACTCTCCTGCCCGCACCATGTTCACGTACAGGTCGTGGAAGTAGCGCTGGTGCCGCTCCAGCGCCTCCGAGAGCGGGCGCCCCTCCTGGACATCATCGCGGATGCTTCCCATCAGCTCTTTCATGGAAGGGTTGCTCGACTGCTCGACTAGAACCGAAAGGCTTCGGAACATCGGCAGGTGAGCCGCTGTCATATCGGCGAGCTGCCTGGTCATGATCACGATGTCTGTGACCGAGATCGCGCGGGCGCGACCCACCCGGTTGGCGACGCCGATGCTCACCTGCGTCGCCTCACCGACCTCCGTCGGGAAGTACCCCATGTCTCGAACTCGGCGAGTCACCTCCTCCGAGTTCTCGGCAGCGATCTCCCCGCTGACCGTCTTTCCTCCGCGATCGAGTGCAGTGTACCGGAAGCGAGCCACTATGCCTGGACCCCCATCAGATGTCATCTCGCTGGCAGACTCTGATCAGTTCCTCAACCGTCGTGAGTCCTTCCGCCACCTTCATGCGGCCATCCGCAAGAAGCGTGCGCATGCCCTTCTCCACCGAGCGCTGCTTAATGTCGCTGGAGGCGACCTTGTCGATGATCTGGCGCCGCACTTCGTCGTCCACTATCAGAAGCTCGAAGACTCCCTTGCGGCCGAGATAGCCGTCCCGGCAGAGCTCGCACCGCCCGGCCCGGTAAAGCGTTGTCACCGTCGAATCCTCGGGATAGAGCCCGATCTCCCTCATCTGCTCGGCCGTCGGCTTGTATGGTACTTTGCAGTTCGGGCAGAGAGTGCGCACGAGCCGCTGGGCAAGGACGCCGATGAGCGACGATGCGACCAGGAAGGGCTCTATGCCCATGTCTAATAGACGCGTGGCGGCGCCCGCAGCATCGTTCGTGTGTACCGTGCTGAACACGAGATGACCCGTCAGCGCGGCGTGAATGGCGATGTCTGCGGTCTCGCGGTCGCGGATCTCTCCCACCATGATCGTATCCGGGTCCTGGCGCACGATGTGCCTCAGCCCCGATGCGAATGTGAGCCCGATCTCTGGGCGGACGTTGATCTGGTTCGCTCCGGCCAGCTCGTACTCGACCGGATCCTCGA
>JBEKKD010000007.1:0-26487 GCA_050010895.1 Armatimonadota bacterium | reverse complement strand
TGGGCGTATCCGGGGTCGAAGCTGTGGGACGTCATCATGGGCAATGGCAACTCCCTGCACTGCCATGGCGAACGCCAATACCAGGGGAACGGGTGGTGGAAGGTTGCTGTCGAGCCCAGACTGATAGCGGCCATGGTTGCCGGGCTGAGCCACGGCCTGGTCCTGGAGGAGGAGTCGGGCGGGGGTGCGCTGGCGGCAAACAACTACGTTCATTCTCGGGAGTCAGGCGCGTACGCTCCGTATCTGGCGGTAACGTTCGAGGACTCCCCCGGTCAGACCCCGGATGCCCCCCGCGGCCTGCGCGTGGGGTCGGCTTCGGAGTTCGCGACGCTGTCACGCGGCGCGGCGCGGATCCGCCTGGCCGTGCCGAAGGACGCGTTCGGCTACCAGGTCACGGTGAACGGCGCGCCGATTCCGGCGTGGCAAGTCCCGTATGCCGTCGGCACGGAACAGTCATTCGTGCTTGAGAATCTCCCGGGCGCTGAAGCGCTACGAGTCGAGGTGCGGGCGCTGAATGAAGCGGGCCTTGCTTCGCCACCGGCCAGCGCCGCCGGTCGCGCGTCCAATGCACTCGTGACGCCTCCGCCGCTGCCCGCGCCGCCGTTTCGGCCGGTACCCGGCACAGGGGCCTCATTGACCGGCGCGGTGAAAGTGTGGGCGTACCCGGAGGTCACGAAGGTCGATCCGATCAGCGGCGAGGCGATGTTCGAGCCTGCTCGTGACCTGCGTCGGGCAAACCCCATATGGGATGGAGGCCGCGGCCTGGTCAGAGTGGCAGCGGCCAGGGGGGAGATCGCCGCATTTCAGGTGGCCGTGGAGGCGGATGCACCTCTCAAGAACATACGCCTCGACATGACGGACCTGGTCGGCGAGCAGGGAGTGGTATCGAAGCAGGGGGCCCGGCTCTTCCGCGTCTGGTACGTGAGCGCCGGAGGGAAGTGGCAGCCGGAGTACGCGATTCCACTGACCGGGCCGCTTGAGATCCCTGCGCCGGACAACGCGGTAGTTGGCCAGAGAGTCCAAGCCGTCTATGTCGACATCGCGGTCCCACAGACCGCGGCGGCCGGCACGTATCGCGGGCGGATCGCTGTCACGCTGCCGGACGCGAAGCCAATTCCGGTTGAGGTCGAACTGGTCGTCTATTCCGCCAGTATCCCCGATACGCTGAGTTTCAACGCGGAACTGAACAGCTACGAGCCGCCCGGTGGGACTGTGGGCAGTGATTACTTCTACGCGGCCCATCGGCTCGCGCACTATCACAGATGCACCATCAACACGGTGCCGTATAGCCAGAGCGGGAAGATGACTACAGGCTACGCCCCGCTGCTTACGGGCGAAGGCGAGCATGCCCATGTCAGCGACTGGTCGGAGTTCGACCGGCTGATCGGGCCGCTCCTGGACGGGAGCGCGTTCGCGTCCAATCCGCGAGCGAGCGTACCGGTGAAGAGCTTCTACCTGCCGCTCTCCGAGCACTGGCCGCTGTCGCTGTGGGAGTACTACCCGGTCCACGGCTCCCCGAAGGAAGAGAGCGTAATGCTGCGGCACATGCTCGAGGCGCCGCCTATCGAGCAGGCATTTTCGTCCTCCTATCGCTCCGGATTCGTCAATGTGACCCGGGACTTCATCGGCCATGCTGAGGAGAGGGCATGGACGGCGACGGATTTTCAGATGTACCTGAACGACAAGTACGATTGGGGTGGGACCTGGTGGACGCTGGACGAGCCGGCCGGGCGGGACGACTGGCAGGCGCTGCGATTCTGGGCGGGGCTCTTCAGAGAGGGCAAAGCAGGAGCGCGCCGCGCGCACTTCCATTTCAGAGGGGACGTATCGCGGCCATGGTGGCAGTACGATCAGCTTGACGGGTTGATGGATACGATCTACTACAACAACGAGATCTTCGATCTTCCCAACTTCGCTCGAGTCTACAACCGGCGCATTCCGGACCCCCACGTGTACGGTACCTGCAATGACGTTTCGGCCTCCGACCATGAGTCGGCGCTGTGGTGCCTGAAGGCATACGCGCTGGGGCTGAACGGCGTTCTGCCATGGCAGTCATTGGGGCCGGCGGAGTCGCTGAGAAAACCCGAGACCACTGCGTTGATCGTGCCTGGGAGCGTGGCGGGGTACGACGGCCCGGTTGCCAGTCTCAGGGTATTCGCGCTGCGCCGGGGCGCTCAGGATGTCGAGCTGCTTCGCCTGCTGGCGGAGAAGGAGCATTACTCGACTGACCAGATCGCTGCGCTGATCGAGCAGAAGGTCGACCTGGGGTCGCAGTTCAAGCAGCGGTTCCCCGAGGAGGCAGCGGGCCTGACGTTCGGGGAAGCCAGCGCGAAGGCGTTCGCGGAGCTGAAAGAGGGCGTGCTGATCCGGCTCAGCCAATAGCCGTGTCAGACCAGATGGCCGAGCCCTTCGCTTTCAGGAGCGCGAGGACTTCGGCAAGCGTCGGGGCGGCCGTGCGACCGCCGAGCGCGCGGCAGCTCAACGCGCCGGCAGCCGACGCGAACTCGATGGATTGGGCGATCGGCCATTGGCGACCGAGCGCGTAGGCAAGCGCCCCATGGAAGACGTCACCCGCGCCGGTCGTGTCCACGACTTCGGTCGGGAACGCGGGCTGGTGCTTCACTACGCCCTTATCCAGGTAGTGGCATCCCTCTGAGCCGCATGTAATGGCAGGGGTTCCCGCGCACATCGAGGCGAGTCGCAGCAATTGGTCTTCGCGTGACAGGCTCGGCATGGAACGATCCGCTGCGCCGGCCGGAACGGCAAGGGCGGTGATCTCGCAGGCGAGTTCACCCAGTCCGGGGTAGGGGTAGAAGTCGCCGACGACAGGTATTCCGGCGGATCGGGCGCGCCGCGCGGCGATCACGCTGGCATTCGGCCACACGCCGTCTACCAAGAGCGCGTCGCACGAGAGTGGGCGGTCGTGCAGCGCGGCGATCATCTGAGGGGGGATTTCGAGCCGGGGACCGTGATAGATGGTGCGCTCGCCGCGTCCGGCCTCAACGTGGATGAAGCTGACCGGCTGCCGAGTACCATCAATGATCTCCGCGTGCGCGACGGCTACGCCCTCGTCGGCGAGGCCGGCGATGATCTGCCGACCTTCGTTGTCGTCTCCCACCCAAGTCCAGATCCTGGTCTGCGCGCCCAGGCGAGCCGCCGCGACCAGGCCGGTGCCAATAAGCCCGCCGCCCTGGATGAGATGCGCCTCGAGCTGCGCCTGTCCGCCGTGCTCCGCCCAGGGAGCGACGAAGAGGTAATCGAGGCAGGCAATGCCGACGCCGATGATGCGGGGCTTGTGCATCGGCTATCGCCGGGCGTTCTGGCGATGTAGATGCTCGATACCGGTCGCACGCGCCACGATCACCTCAGTCGCGAGTCCGAGGAACATGCCGTGCTCGACGATGCCGCCTCGCGCTTTAATCTGGGCAGCAAGTGAGACCGGATCGGCGATCTGGCCGAACTCGCAGTCGAGGATGAAGTTGCCCTCGTCCGTTCGGAACGGGCCGTCGCCGTCGGAACGCAGCACGGCCCTCGCGCCGATGGACTCGAGGTAGGCCATCTGGGACTTCCAGCCGAACTGGATCACCTCGACCGGCACAGGAGCGCGAGTGCCAAGCATGGGGACGAGCTTGCGCTCATCCACAACTACGACCTCGCGGCGGCTGGCCTGAGCGACGATCTTCTCGTGGAGCATCGCGCCGCCGCCGCCCTTGATCATGTCCAGCGTCGGTGATACTTCATCGGCGCCATCGATGGTGAGATCGATGACCGGATGCTCTTCGAGGGTCGTGAGTGGGATGCTGAGTCGGTGCGCCTCTTCTACGACTCTGCGCGCGCAGGGAACCCCAACGATGTCGCGAAGCTCACCGGTGCGAAGCAGGTGCCCGATCCGCCGCACTGCCAGCAGAGCAGTGCTGCCGTAGCCGAGGCCGACCACCATGCCTGGCAGGACATACTCCACGGCCTTCTCTGCTGCCTGCTGTTTCAGCCGCCCTATGTCAGTCTTCACGCAGCCCTCTCCGATCGTGCTCCTGCCAGGCGCCTGATCCCGGCCACAACGTCGCCCCCGAGATGGAATCGAATCACCCTTCGCCCCGCGTCGGCCAGCGCCTGCCTGTCGCCCATCGCCTGCGCCGCCTTCAGTACGCCGAAAGTCAGTGACGATGCAGGGGATCCTGCCTCGTCCGGGATGGGGGCATCTTGGGCATCATCAGCGGTGAGCTGGATGAAGAGACCGCGGCCGGCATCGCCCTTATGGAGTTGTCCGGTCGAGTGCAGAAAGCGCGGCCCGTACCCGACGGTCACGGCGAGACCGGACTCGTCGCGGATCGCCATGCGAAGTGATGCCAGAGATGCGTCGGTTTCGACAGTCGGCTGAACATAGGCCTGAAGCGATACGTACGACGGGTCCCGGGCCCCCGCGATGAAACTGCGCAGCGCGTCGCGGGGGCTGTCGCCGGCGAGTTCACCGTAGCCTTGGATGCTGCCCCAAGCGGCCGCCGGCTGCTCCGCCGGCAAGGCGCCGGTCTGCGAATAGGCCTTCGCCATCTCGCGGGCCTTCTCTTTGGCGCTGTCGACGTCCGGCTGATCGAATGGATTGATCCCCAAACGCTGACCGGCGACTGCTGTAGCCAGCTCCCACAGGAAGAACTGTCCGCCGAGATCATAGGTGTCGCGGAGCCAGATCCGCAGGACCGGATGGCCGGCTTGCTCGATCGCCTCCAGTGCGCCGTCGTCCCCAGCATCGTCCCAGAGCCGCAGTTGAACAAACAGCCGATCGCTGCCGTAGACTTCGGGATTTCCCAGGGGCTCGCCGACCACGGGGAGAACGCCCGTTCCTTCTTTGCCCGTGCTCTCGGCGAGAAGCTGTTCGAGCCAGTCGCCGAAGCTCGCCATTTCCGGAGAGAGCACGAACGTCGCCTTATCCCGGCCTGCCCTGGCCGCTTCACCGATCACGACCCCGAGCCAGAGGCCAAGGTTCCGACGGGGAGGCACCTGGGCGCGGGAGGCATTCATCGCTCTGACGCCGGATTCGAGCACGCGGCCGATATCGACGCCGGCGAGGGCGGCCGGAACGAGGCCGAAATGCGAGAGAGCCGAGTAACGCCCGCCTATGTTGGGGTCATTGAGGAATGTGGCGCGAAACCGGTATTTGTCGGCGAGTGCGGCCAGCCCACTACCGGGATCGGTGATGGCGACAAAGTGCTCGCCTGCCTGGTCGCGACCGACGGCATCCATGACCCAGTTGTAGAAGTACTTGAAGAGCGACAACGGCTCGACGGTGCTGCCGGACTTGCTGGAGACGATGAACAGGCTCTCGGACGGCGGCATGGTTCGGGCGTAGGCGAGAACGGCCCCGGGGTCGGTGCTGTCGAGAACCGCAAGGTCGAGAAAGCCGTCGGATACGCCGTACGTCTTCCTGAAGACTTCAGGGGCGAGGCTGGAGCCGCCCATGCCGAACAGAAGCGCCTTCTTATAACCGGCATTCCTGGCTTCCTCGGCAAACGCGCGGAGACGCCGCACATTGCCGGCCATCACCTCTGCCGTATCGAGCCAGCCCAGCCGATTGCTGATCTCCTTCGGCTCCGGTTTCCACACAGTGTGATCCCGGGCCCAGATCCTGCTCGCTATGTCGGCTTGCATGACCTCGGCGAGGGCGTGATCCACTCTCGCCTGAAGATCCCCGAGGCTTGCCGAGTGCAGTCGCCAGCCGGCGCCATTCACATCGCCAGTACCCATTGCGTCCTCCCGACAGCACGGCAATTCCCGTTCGCCCACAGGCCTCCCTGTCCGGCCCAGGGTACAGCCCCCAGGTCTTCATGTGTCCGTGGCTGAGAGGAGTTTGGGCCGCGGCCGCCAAAGCATGACCCGACTTTGGCTGGAGCGACACTGCGATCGAGGAGTCACTATGTCGATTTTCGGTTATGCACGCCAGGACGCGGAGAAGAGAATCGGACATCTATCCCAGCTCGGAGGTCTCAGATCATACACGCTCAATGACGGGCCTGCCAGAGGCGTCCGCGCCGTCGATTTCCGGACCACAGCCGGGCTCGAGTTCACAGTGCTGTTGGATCGCGCTATGGACATCAGTGAGGCGCGGTACAAGGGCATGAGCCTGTGCTACCGGTCTTTGGCGGGCGATGTTGCGCCGGAGAACTATGATCCGCGCGGTCTCGAGTGGCTGTGGACATTCTGCTGCGGGCTGTTGACAACCTGCGGGCTGAGCCAGGCGGGGGCGCCGAACACCGATGGGAGCGAAGAACTCGGCCTGCACGGCCGTATCTCGACGGCACCGGCAGAAAAGATCAGCTTCTCCGAGGAGTGGTCGGGGGACCGGCTGACGCTGCAGGCGAGCGGTCGCATGCGAGAGGCGCGGCTGTTCGGCCCGGGGCTGGAGATGCGACGTACCATCACTGCCTTTGGCGACGGCGCGGGCTTCGCGCTTCGCGACACCATCACCAACGCGGGAGCGCGCCGCACTCCATGCATGCTGCTCTATCACATCAACGCCGGGTTCCCTGTGTTGGACGCCCACAGCGAGTTCGTCGTCCCCACCACCAAGGCGCAGCCCCGAGATGCCGAGGCGGAGAAGGGCAAGGAAGACTGGGCAAAGATGCATTCGCCCGTCGCGGGCTATGCCGAGAAAGTCTACTTCCATACTATGAAGCCATGCAAAGAGGGCCTGGTGAACGTGGCGCTGATCAACCGCAAGCTCGGGAACGGCGGGGTCGGGCTGCGGCTGCGTTACCGGCAGGCCGAGCTGCCGTGCTTCACGGAGTGGAAGATGCTCGGCGACCGCGAATACACGCTCGGACTGGAGCCCGGAAACTGCCTACCGATGGGCCGGGCCGCGGAGCGGGCCGCGGGACGCCTGGTTGAACTCGAGGTCGGTCAGCAGCTCACGGCCGGATTCGAGATCGAAGTGGTCGAAGGCGCGCAGGCGATCGGGAAGCTCGTGAAGGAAGCGTCGGGCGGCTAGTTCGACCTGACTCGATCGCAACGACGCGCAGGGCAAGGACGCGTCTCCTGCCCCGTCGGCTCTGTCCTCCAAAGACAGATGTCATGTTATCGCCTGGGAGCGTATCATCCCCATTGCGGTTCTCAACAGCGGTGCCAGCCTTGACGGGCTTTTCCACAGCCTATTCCACAGCCTGTTGACAAAACGCTCCATCACCGTCGTCCGCGGCTGTCGCTGGCGTTTTGTTCCCTTGGCCCCGGAGCGATTTCCTGTCCGGGCGTAGCGCCATGTTCCTCAATGTGAACAGCCACTACGGACGTTCGCCCAACAAAGTAACATCGGGCGAACGTCTTCTTCCAGGTATTCGCTGGTCTTCTGACGACTTTCGCCCTTACTTCTTTGGGCGAAAGTCATTAGGCTGCGGACTGGCAGCAAAGCGACAGCGCTTTGTTGCTATAGGTGACAATCCGCGGCCGCCCGTTCTGGACAGCGGGCCCACTCCCACCGTAGGCTTGGGCAACCAGAGTTGGAAGGCTTCCATCATGCAAGGTGCGGCGGTTGTACTGCATCACCCGATCCACGCGATCCTGGTCGCGTTCCCGATCGCTTTCTTCGTCGGCTCCCTGGGAGCTGACATCATCTTCGTGGCTACGCGAGTGGAGTTCTGGCGCAAGTGTGCGCTTGCGCTCATCGCGTTCGGCATCCTGGGCGCACTCGCGGCGGCGATCACCGGGCTGATCGACTACCGAACCGCGCCGATGAGCGGGTCGGCGTTCGGCATCGCCACTGCTCACAGGAACGTCAACTTCGCCCTGGTCGGCATCTTTGTCATCAACTCGATCATCCGCCTACGGCGGCCGGGACACTGGTTCGGCTATCTGCTGACGCTTGCCGGCTTGGCGGCGGTGATGTACGCCGGGTGGTTAGGCGGAGAGCTGGTCTACCGGCACGGAGTGGGGGTGGCTCCCGTCGAAAGGCCAACAATCATCGAAACTCAGCAGCCCGGCACACAGGGGCGCTGAGAGTCGAGACGCGCCGCCTCCATATTGTCCACTTCGCCCACGGATGCGAATCTGCGGGTCCTCCGCTACGGTCCGGCTCTTCGCGCCGGTGCGCGCCGGACACGGAGCGCACCCATCCCCTCTTGCTGCCGCCGAGGGAAGAGAGGAAGGTTGCCCCTCGCCATCCCCGAAATACCCATGCGGCGACATGCATCTCTCTTGAGGAGCCCTGATGGAAAAGCAACAGCCCAGTTGGCTCAAGGATGGACTGATCTTCGTGGGCCACTGGGAGCCGATGATCTACCGGCGGCGCGCTGGGCAGGCCGGGACGGACGCCTGGGAGCACTATCTGCGGGAGCATTCCGAAGAAGCAGTGGCGGAACTCGCCGATCTCGGAGTGAACCTAGTGATCACCCACTACCACAAGGGATTCGGGCCGGCGGCCGAGCAGGACGAGTACGCATTCATCCGCCAGTTGCGCGATCACTGCCATGCGCGCGGCATCAAGATCGGAACATACATCCGCCTCGACACACTTGCCTATGAGACGCTACTCCTCGAGCATCCCGAAGCCAAAGACTGGTTCCAGGTGAACTGGGACGGACAATACCCGGTCTACAACGACTCCGATCAGTGGCTTTACTACCGCCGCCAGGGGTGCCCGTGCTGCGAGGAGTACCTACGGTGGGTAGAGGAGCGGATTCGCTTCGTCATCGAGGATCTGAAGGCAGACCTCATCCACTTCGACGGCGTGATGCCATACCTGGAAGGCTATCAGTGCAACTGCGACCGGTGCAAGGCTGACTTCCGCCGCTACCTGCAGACAAAGTACGCCGATCCGGCGTTAGCGAAAGAGCGTTTCGGCTTCTCAGACCTGAGCGAGGTGCTGCCGCCGGTCTACATCGTCCACCCTTACCACCCGCATTCGCCGAAGGATCTCCGGGAGTTGCGCGACCCGGTGCTGCAGGAATGGACACGGTATCGGTGCGAGAAGTTGGCGGAGGTGCACCGCCGACTGAGCCGCCACATCCGGAGCTTGAACCCGGAGGTGGCGGTCGAAGTCAACACCCTCATGCCGATCACCCACAACCACTACTTCCGGGATGGCCTCGACCTGGCGCTGATCGGCCCTGAGAACGACTGCATGTGGACGGAGGACTCGCACCACCCCGAGTTGACCCGAGAGGGCGTGCTTATCTCCCGCATCCGCGAGTTCAAGATCGGGCGGACGCTCAAGAACATCATCTTCTCCTATCACCCGGGCGAGAATCCGGCCGATCTGAAGCGCTGCCTGGGGCAGGCGCTAGCATTCAACGCACAGACGGTCGGGATGGTGGGCGGGATGCCGGTGAGTGAAGATCGCTGGGGCAGCGCGCCAGGCGGGCCGGGGCTGCCTGACTCGAATTGGCCGACGCCGTATGCGATCAAGAGGCAGTGGATCCATTTTCGGAAGGAGCACGCAGAGCACTACCTCGGCACGGAAACGGTGGGCGGAGTGGCGCTGCTGCGGGCGCGGGATTCTCTCTCTTACAGCATGACAAAGCCCCACCACCATACGCTGTTGTGGGAGCAGGTGCTGATCCAGTCAGGGGTGCCTTTCGATATCATATTCGATCAGCAGTTGGAGGATCTGTCCAAGTACCAGGTACTCGTACTGCCAAGCACCGAGTGCATGTCCGAGGAAATGCTGGCCACGGTGCGCGCGTTCGTAGAAGCCGGGGGCGGGCTGGTGGCGAGTGGCGACGCGTCCGCGCGGGACGAGTGGAAGCGCCGACGGCCGGACTTGGGGCTGCGAGATGTGCTTGGCCCGAATGCCGGACGGGGAAGTGACCCATGGCACGCCACCCGCCACCAGTACGGGCAGGGCCGAGCTGTTTTCGTATCGGAGTTGCTCACGGAGGAGGACATCTCGCGGTGGCACGGGCTGTCGTCGTCTGCGTGGAAGTTGCCGAAGAATACGAACGCGCTGCGGCAGGCCGTGTCGTGGGCAGCGAACGACCGGCTGGCTGTCACACTGGAGGGACCGGAGACGGTGGTCGCGGAGTTTCTGATGCAGCCGGGGAAGTATCTCGTGCACCTCGTGAACTTCGACCTGAGCCGCGCGCGGCACGATCTGGACATTAAGCTGCGCCTTCCGCGAGGCGGCCGAGTGCGCTCGGCAGTCGCGCTCGACCCGGATGCGAAGCGGCCGGAGAAGCTGCGCGTTGAGCGTGAGGGATCGGTGATCGCTATTCGGGTGCCGACGCTCGATATCTACAAGCTGGTCGTGATCGCTGCCTCCGACGCCGAGGCAGACGGACGATCCTGATGGGTGGAGGAGAAGCATGATCACGCGTGTACGCTATCATGTGCTTCGTGATATCAAAGGCAAGAGCATCAACGTCAACGAGCAGCGCGAACACGGCCAGGAGTTCAAAGACAATTACATCGCGTTCACATGCCTGCTGGCACACCCGAAGGATGGACTGCTCTACTGCGGCGTGACCGCTTTCAACACCGATGTGCTGCACGCATTCGATCCGGAGGCGAAGGCGTTCCGATCTCTCGGCTACCAGGCGGTCGCGGAGCCGTTCGAGATCAAGATCCACCGCTCGCTGGAACTCGCGTCAGATGGGGCGATCTACGGCGCGAGCGCGTGCCTGCATGGCCTGAATAGGCGACTGGAGGCGCCGGGCGGCGCGCTGTTTCGGTACTCGCCGAAGACTGGACAGACGGAAAAACTGGGAATACCGGTGGCGCGCGATTACATTCAGACGATATCACTGGACGAGAAGCGCGGCCTCATCTACGGTCAAACGTACCCGGTATTCAACTTCTTCGTCTATCACTTGAGCGATGGCCGGGTCGACGATTTCGGGTACGTCGGCAGTATCACCCACATCTCGGCGATCGACGACCAGGGGTGTGTGTGGGGAACGTGGGACCCTGTGCTGCACAACCTGTTCAAGTACGATCCGGCTCAGGGGAAGATCGTCTTCTTCGACCATGGTCTGCCCGAGGGGGCGAAGATGGGCGACCTCATGTACCCGGGGTCCGGTCCGGTCGACTGTATGATCAATGGCGGAGATGGCTACATCTACATTGGGACCACTGGTGGAACTCTGGTCCGCTTGAACCCGAAGACAGCGGATGTCAGGTACCTGGGTAAGCCGTACGCGTCACGCCGCATGCCCGGACTGAAGGTGTGGAAGGATGGGCTGCTGCTGGGCGTCGTCGGCGACACGGATCTGTCGTACCTGTTCGCGTACGATCGCGAAACGGGTCGTTTCATCGATCTCGGCCCGATCGTCGATACGGAGTCCAGGCTCCCGCTGTATCGAACGCATGACTTGGCCATCACCAGCGATCGTCAGATCTATGTTGCAGAGACCGACGTCCCATCTCGATCGGGCTATCTGTGGGAGTGCGAGGTGGACTATTAGCGGCGACGGTGGACGGATGGCCGAGGATTCCTCCGCGGTAACAAGACTCGAACACGATCTCGACAGCTTTGACATCGGCGCTCGGGCGGCTGCCGTGGCGAAGCTCGACCGTATGGTGGAGCAGGGCAGGGCCGTGCTGCCCCAGGCGGGAGAGCGGAGCAATCTCCACTGCCACACGTTCTTCTCGTATAATCCCTATGGTTACTCGCCCAGCAAACTGGCGTGGCTGACGCGGAAGGCCGGTCTTGCCGTCACCGGCATCGTCGATTTCGACGTGCTCGACGGGCTCGACGAGTTTGTGCAGACGGGCGCGAGGCTCGGGCTGAAGACATGCGTGGGGATGGAGACCCGAGTCTACATCCCCGAGTTCTCGGACAAGGTCATGAACTCACCCGGGGAGCCGGGGGTGTCGTATCATATGGGAGTGGGATTCCCGACGGCGGATCTCGACGCGAGCCAGCAGCGCTTCCTCTCCGGGCTGCGCAAGACGTCGGAGGAACGGAACCGGAAGCTGGTCGAGAGAGTGAATGCCTTCCTGGCGCCCACCGTGCTGCATTACGACGGCGATGTCTTGCCTCTCACGCCGGCCGGCAACGCGACCGAGCGGCATATCTGCCTTGCCTACGCGTTGAAGGCGCGGGCGGTTTTCGGAGATGACCAACAGCTTATCGAGTACTGGGGCGACAGACTCGGGACTGATGCGTCGGCGCTCGAATCGCTCACCGGATTCCAGCTTCAGGGCCTCATCAGGTCGAAGACGATGAAGAAGGGCGGGGTCGGGTACGTTCAGCCTGACAGCGGGTCCTTCCCGTGGTTGGCGGCGACCAATGAGTTCATTGTGTCGGCCGGCGCCATCCCGACGCACACCTGGCTCGATGGGACCTCCGACGGCGAGGCGCTGATCGAGGACCTACTGCGGGTCGTCATGCGCAGCGGCGTGGCCGCGATCAATGTGATTCCCGACAGGAACTATACCCCGGGCCGGCCGGACGTCAAGCTGCAGAACCTGTATCATGTGGTCGAGGTGGCTCGCGGCATGGGTCTGTTGGTGGTCGCCGGGACCGAGATGAACAGCCCCGGGCATAAGCTCGTCGATGACTTCTGCAGTCCCGAGCTGGTGCCGCTCGTGCCGGCGTTCCTTACTGCGGCATACGCGGTCTACGCGCATTCGGTGATGCAGAAGGAATGCGGCCTTGGCTACATGAGTGAGTGGGCAAGGCAGGAGTTCCCAGAGCTGGCCGCACGGAGCGAGTTCTACGAAGCAGTTGGCCGAGCACTGCGAGTCGGGAAAGAGCACGCCCTGGCGGGGTTTACGGACGATGCAAGCCCACATACCATAATGGAGCGACTGAAGTGACGTTCGAAGTTCCAACAAGACAGCGGGCTGTCCAGCTCATTGGGCCGGACATGCTCAGGCTCAACTCGGAGAAGCCGGTGACGCCGCCGGGGCCGCATCAGATCCTGTGCAAGGTCGAGGCCGTGGGACTCTGTTTCTCCGACCTGAAACTCCTGAAGCAGTTCTCTCAGCACGTCCGCAAGAGCGAGGTCATCTCCGGCATCGACGCCGCGGCGCTGTCCGAGATACCGAGCTATGTACCAAAGAACGCGCCCACGGTCCCGGGCCACGAGGCGGTGGTGCGGATTTGGGCAGTCGGGAAGGGCGTCACTGGATGCCGGCCCGGGGAGCGGTACCTGGTGCAGACGGACTACCGCTGGCTGAAGACCGCGGCCGCGAATGCCGCGTTCGGCTACAATTTCGAGGGAGCGCTTCAGGAGTTCGTACTGATGGATGAGCGCGTGATCACGTCTCCTGAAGGCGACTCGATGCTGATCCGGGCCTCGGAGGAGTTGTCTGGTTCCGCGATCGCCCTGGTGGAGCCGTGGGCGTGCGTTGAAGACGCGTACGCGAGTCTGGAGTGGCAGAGCGTGAAGCCGGGCGGCCGCATGCTCACTGTCTCGGACGAAAGGGTCCAGGTGGTGTCCGACGTACGGGTCACGGCAGTTGCCGACCTCGGCCGCGTCCCAGACGGCGCCTATGATGACGTGATCTACTACGGCTCTCAGGCTGAGGTGATCGAGGGTCTCTTCCGGAAACTCGCACCGCATGGTCTCCTCAATATCGTGCTCTGCGGGCAGCGAATCTCGCGGCCGGTGGCGACGCCGGTCGGCCAGGTTCATTACGGGGGCATCAGAATCGTCGGCACGACCGGATGCGTACCGGCCGACGCGATGAAGGCGATCCCCCAGTCCGGCGAGATCCGTTCGGGTGACATCATCAACGTGATCGGCGCGGCCGGGCCCATGGGAGTGATGCACGTCGTGCGGGATGTCTGCTCGGGCATTCCCGGCCTGAGCATCCATGCCGGCGATCTGGATGAAGAGCGGCTGGCCGCGTTGAGCCGGATTGCAGAGCCGCTGGCGAAGGGCAACTGCGTCGCCTTCTCGACGTACAACCCGAATGCCGCGGGACCTAGCGGACCGCCGAGTTACACCATCGTCATGGTGCCCGCGCCCGGACTGGTGGCGGAGGCCGTCGACCAGTCTGGCGAGGGCGGTGTCATCAATATCTTCGCCGGGATTCCGGCGGACGTCCATGTGGGCATCGAACTCAATGCCTACATCGAGAAGCGACTCTACTTCATCGGGACCAGTGGTTCGACGCTGGATGATATGAAGACCGTGCTCGCGAAGGTCGAGAGCGGAGCGCTCGACACCAATCTCTCTGTCGCCGCGGTCTGCGGACTCGAGGGGGCGCTGGATGGGATGAGAGCGATTGAAGAGCGGCGGATCAGCGGTAAGATCATCGTCTACCCCTCATGCCGGGAACTCGGCCTGGTCAAGCTGGAGGAAATGGGTGAGCGGCTGCCCGGCGTGGCGAAGTTGCTCAACCGGGGGGTGTGGACCGGCGAGGCGGAGAGAGCGTTGCTGGCGGTCTGCGGGGGCTAGGATATGGCAGCACGACCGTTGCTTGCATTTGATCTCGGGGCGTCGAGCGGAAGAGCCATCCTCGGCACGCTCGACGGCGGCCGTATCAGTATTCGTGAGCTGCACCGTTTCCCGAACGAGATGATCGACCTCTCAGGGCATCTGCACTGGAATATCGCGCAGCTCTACCAGGAGCTGAAACAGGGCATGCGCGCGTGCGTCGCCGAAGGGCACACGCCGCTGAGTATGGCGCTGGACACGTGGGGAGTCGATTTCGGCCTGCTTGCATCAGACGGCAGCCTTCTTGGCCTCCCGTACGCATATCGGGACCTGCGCACCAATGGGGCCGCGGAATCGTTCTTTGAGATCGTACCATGGGAGCGCGTGTACGAGTTGACGGGCATCCAGTTTATGCAGATCAACTCGCTCTTCCAGCTCTACGCGATGGTGCGCGACCAGTCGCCCGTCCTGAAGATCGCCGACTGCGCGCTCATGATTCCGGACCTGCTCAACTATTTCCTCACGGGAAGCAAGAAGACCGAGTTCACGGTCGCCACCACCTCTCAGCTCTACAATCCAAGGGCAGGCAGTTGGGCGGATGAGTTGTTCGATGCGCTGGGATTGAGCACGCGGATCATGCCGGAAATCGTCGCCCCGGGTACCGTGCTGGGAGACCTGCATAGGAGCATCGCCGACGAGACGCGACTGGGCGCGGTGCCGGTGATCGCGACCGCGAGCCACGACACCGGGGCGGCAGTTGCCGCGGTGCCTGCGCAGGGAGACGGCTGGGCATATATCAGCTCCGGGACGTGGTCACTCGTGGGTATCGAGAGCCCGAAGCCTATCATCAGCGCTGAAGCGCTGGCGGCGAACGTGACGAACGAAGGCGGCGTCAACGGAACGTTCCGCGTGCTGAAGAATGTCACCGGGCTCTGGCTGCTCCAGGAGTGCCGAAGAGCATGGGCGGCCGAGAAGCAGTACAGCTACGAAGAACTGGCGAAGGCGGCGGCCTCAGCGGATCCGTTCAGCGCAGTGATCAACCCCGACCATAAGGATTTCCTGAACCCGGCAGACATGCCCGAAGCCATCTGCCGGTACTGCCGGAGCACGGGCCAGACCGCACCCGAGACCCCGGCTCAGTTCGCGCGCTGCATCTTCGAAGGACTGGCGCTGAAATCCCGGACGGTGCTCGAACAGCTCAACCGGCTCTCCGCGCATCCGATCCGGGTGGTGCACATCATTGGCGGCGGCAGCGTGAACGAGACGCTGTGCCAGTTCACGGCGAATGCCACCGGCCTACCAGTCATCGCGGGACCAATGGAAGCGACGGCTGTGGGCAATCTGCTGGTCCAGGCGATGGGCCTCGGTCTCATCTCATCGCTGGATGAGTTGCGCGCGATCGTGCGAGAGTCATTCCCGCTGAGGCGATACGAGCCGAAGGACGGGCCGCAATGGCAGGCGGCCTACGAGCGGTTCCAGGAAGTCACCGCTGCCTGATCGCGGAAGCGCTACCTCGCCGCGCGCATGAGCTTGGTACTCACCTCTCCGCCGTTGAGAAGGTAGAGGAGAGGCGTGGGTCGGTCGGTCCCCTCTATGTAGCCGGGCCGCGCTTGCCACGGCGTCACCGAGAGCACATTGGCGAGGTCCATCCAGTACTCCAGTCGGGCAGGCCTCAGGCCCCATGTCATGTGGAAGTGGTTCGCAGGCGCGTACTGCTTGTACTCACCCATAGTGGCGTACTTCGGCACGACGAAGGTGTGCGGCCACGTGGGGGTCGATGCGTTACAGACAGCCTGCGCAAGCTTCCCGGGCAGCCCAACAGTGCTTGCCTCATCCCACACCATCGAGAACAGGTTCGATGCCGCCGAGAAGGCCATCCGTCCGGCGATCCCTTCGATTCCGCCGGGCGAAACGAAGTTGACCGAATTCCCCATGCCCGGGAAATAGCCTGGATCCGCGAGGGGAAGCGATACACCGGCCATGATTTCCTCAACCGACGCGCCCGGCAACGCCGCCCAATCAAAGGCGGCGCTCCCCGAGTTATCGCCGTCCACCAGCCCCCTACGACGCCAGATGGCATCCGGCTCGAAAGCGGCTTCGATGTCAAGTTGTTCGGCCAGCCGGTTGATCTCCCATGGCTCCCACACCTTGCGGAAGTCCATAAACAGCGGCGGCTTTCCTCCCGACAGGTAGGTGAAGAACAGCATCGTCAGCAGGCCCTGAACATCGGCCTCGGTCGCGTAGGGAAGGGGCGGCTTTTCCCCGTTGTGATCGAAGGTCGAGTTGAAGAGGGATTCCGTGATGTCGGCAACAGGCAGCGGGATGCCGCGTTGGTCCGAACCCCACTCGAGCTGACTCATGAACCCGCCGCCGACCGCGTTCAGATCGGCCAGCAGATCCCGCGTGATCAGGTACATCGCCAAGCTCTGATCCAGCCGCTTGCTGTCCGTATCATCTCGCAGCTCGAGACGGTCGCCGATATGCTTGCCGAGCCAGGCGCGAAGCGCGGCCAGCTCCTTCTGGTCGTAGGCCTTCTTCTGGAGCATGTCCGCGAGGAGCTTCATGTCGAGCCGCGTGATCTCGATTCCGAACGTGCGCCGAGTCGGGATGATGTGGGCAAGGGCCGTTTCCATGCCCATGGAATCGTGGCCAAGGATGACGACCCGCCGCCCTTTCAGCGCACGGAACGTGATCGCAGCGAAACACCAGTCGACGAGCGAGGTGGCGGTGGCCTCTGTCATCTCCGGTTCCTCGCCGGTGTCGGGCCAGGTGCCGACGTTGATGTGTATCAGGCGGCCGTACTGCGAAATGGCGCCGTTCGCAGCATGCGTGAAGACCACTCCGGGCTTGGGGCCGCTGTTGCCGCAGGTGAGGTTGATGGGTGTGTCATCGGGGAACTGGGAGAGCAGCGATATCAGTCCGAGCTGCGGGAATGCCCAGGTGTCAGGAGCGCAGACGAGAACATCCACGCCCTCGGCATGGAACTGACGGGCGACCGCGTCCGCCTGGCGCTCACCGTCAACCAGCACCGGGGTGTACACGACATCCGCGGCTTGCCCGTCGGGCAGAACAACAGCGCCCGCGATGCGGTTGGCCACCATCGCCACGATATTCGCGGCGCGGCGGCGAGAGGCCTGGTCGATGCGCGGATCGCACGTCGCGAACACGCCGATGGTGGGCCGGCCGGGTCGCGCGAACGGGCTATCGGAAAGGCGTCTGGCGCTCATGGAGACTCCCGGAAACGATGAGATGACGGTGGATTCTGTACAGTGAGAGCCCCTCCCTGCCACTCCCGCTCACCGAATGGCCCTTCGCCCTAGGAACTGCTTCGAAGAGCCATCAGCTCGGAGTACGGCGGCGTGGACTTCCTGAACTCTCGGGTTGAGAACAGCGGCAGCGGGTCCTGGAGTCGGCAGGCTTGGGATAACCTCTCCGCCACAGCCAGGCAATGCTCGCGCGAACGGCCGTGGATCATGGCGTACAGGTTGTAGGGGAAATCATCGAATGCCGGGCGTTCGTAACAGTGGGTGACCTCCGGGTCTGCGGCCATCGCGACTCCTGCTTCAGCGAGCCGCTCATCCGGGACTGCCCACGTCGTCATCGCATTCGCCGTGAAGCCTAGGAGCCTATGATTCAGTTGGGCGCCATAACGGCGCATGCGTCCGCACTCGAGCCAACTCCGGATGATATCGAGCAGACCGGCGGAAGTCGTGGCGAGACGGCCGCCCAGAACGGCGAAAGGCTCAGGCACGAGCGGCAGATCCGACTCGAGCACACGCACGACGGCAACATCTCGGGCGATCCCGTCCTCGCCATCAGCGCAACGATGGAATGCCGGTCTGGGCGGAGTCTCGGAGTTCGTATGCTCCCCGATGAGGTCGAAGACGACTCCGATCTTGAATCGGCGCAGCGTGGGCAGCCGCCACGCGCCATGCACGCCCGGCCGGCGCAGAACCGTGCCAGCTGCCTGCTCGAACCAGAGCGCGCTGGACGCGGCGCCGGCGAACCAGAGGTTCACTCGATGGTCTCGCAGGTAGCAGTGGGTCACCTGCGACCACCCGGCTATTTCCGCGCCAACCGACTCCACGCGATTGAGGGCTACTTCGACGGCGACGAGTTCCGTCGTAAGCCCGATCGCGGCAGGCTCGAAGATGGGGCCGATGCGTCTGACGAGACGCTGTTCTCTGAGCGCGCCGAGTCGGGCGATCACCTGTGCCTCGGGCAGGTCTGCGACGCTGCCCAGGTCAGCGAACGGATGGGCGGTGAGAGGGAACGCAACCTGCGCGGCCGTGAGGAGCCGGCGGTCCTGAAGGCTCAGCCCGGTTGCGATCACTCCCGCAGCCACCGAGCGGCTTCACGTGCGTGGTATGTGAGAATCAGGTCGGCGCCGGCGCGGGCGATGCTGGTGAGCACTTCGAGCGTGGCAGCCCTCTCCTCCACCCATCCGCGGGCGGCTGCGGCTTTGATGAGGGAGTACTCGCCGCTGACGTTATATGCCGCGACGGGCCTGTCAAGTGCGGCGCGGACATCGGCGATAACATCGAGATATGAGAGGGCGGGCTTCACCATGATAATGTCCGCGCCCTCGTCGGCATCGAGCAGGGCCTCGCGCAGCGCCTCGCGACGATTGGTGGGGGACATCTGGTAGGAGCGGCGGTCGCCGAACTGCGGCGCGGAGTCCACCGCCTCTCGGAAGGGCCCGTAGAATGCAGACGCGTACTTGGCCGAATAAGCCATGATGCCGGTGTTCGCCAGCCCGGCATCATCGAGTCTGCGTCTAATCGCGCCGACTCGACCGTCCATCATGTCGGACGGAGCGACGAAATCGACGCCGGCTTCGGCATGCGAGAGCGCGGCGTCGGCCAGGAACGCGAGCGTTGGATCGTTGCAGATCTCGCCGCCCTCACCGACAACACCGCAGTGGCCGTGCGTCGTGTAACCGCAGAGGCAGACGTCGGTCATCACGATCATTTCGGGCAGCGCGCGCTTGAGCGCGCGGACAGCTTCCTGCACCGGCCCATTCGGATTCGCGGCCTCCCGCCCTTCGGGGTCCTTCGCATCGGGCATCCCGAAGATGAGAACCGAACGCACACCTTCGTGCCACGCCCGCTCCGCCTCCGCGACCAACAGGTCGGGAGAGAGCCGGCGCTGGCCAGGCAGCGCCTCGATCTCCTCGCAGCGATTCGCGCCCGAGACAGCGAAGAGCGGGTAGATGAACTGCCGCGGGTCGAGCCTCGTCTCCGCCACCATGTCGCGGAGGGCGGAGGTTCGCCGCAGCCGGCGCGGGCGCTGGGAGAGTCCTGCTTCCCGCTGCGCGCGGGTGTCCTCTGTATCCTGAACGGCGCGCGATCTCAGTTGTCCCGATGCCATCGTATCTGACTCCCACCTCATGATAGCAGAACTCGCTGCATTCGCGGAGCTACGCGCCAGAACGCTTCTGCTGCCGGGCGTGCCCAATCAGAGCTGCGACCAGACCGGGAATGGTGTGCTCTGCAGCTTCCACATCGACGCTCAGGCCGTGATCGCGAGCGGCCTCGGATGTTATCGGCCCGATTGATGCTATGAGGCAGCCCGCCAATACTCGCGCGCCCGCGGCTGCGACCAACCGGTGTGCAGCCGAGGCGCTGGTGAGCGTGACCGCATCGACGTCTCCGGCAGCGAGGGCCGATGCGGCCGCGGCCGCGCCGTGCTCGTCCTTGACTGTGCGGTAGACGGGCAGAACCTCGACATAGGCGCCTCTTGCCTGAAGCAGCCTGGGGATCTCCTCCCGCGCTTCCTCCGCCCGCGCGACGAGGATACGAGTCCCTGCTGTGACACCCGGAAGCTCAGCGGCGAGGTTCTCAGCAATAGCGCGCGTCGGTGCGAATTCAGCGTACAGCTCACGCTTCTCGAGCTCCGCCGCTGTCCCGGGGCCCATTACGCCGAGGCGGGCGCCTGCCACTGCCCGCCAGTCAAGCCCTGCCTGGCGCAGGCACGCGCCAAAGCAGCTTACGCCATTGGCAGAAGTGAAAAGGAACCAGTCCCACTTCTGGCCCAGCATCCGGCGCAATCTCGCGGAGTCAACTGACAGCGGCTCCACGCGTATGAGAGAGCAGACGACCGGCTCTGCGCCGGCCTCTCGAAGCAGTTCAGCAAGCGCCTCCGCCTGGTGTCGGGGCCGCGTCACCAGCACTCGCATGCCGAGCAACGGCCGTTTGCCGAACCAGTCGAGCCGGCGGCTGAGGCCGACGACCTGTCCGACGATGAGTATGGCCGGCGGTGTGAACTGACGTCGCTCGACTTCGTCGGCAAGGTCGGCGAGAGTCGAGACGACGGTCTGCTGTCTCCCTGTGGTGCCCCAGCGGATAACAGCGGCGGGCGTCCCGGCATCGCGCCCGGCGGCGACAAACTCCTGCGTGATCTCACGGAGATTGCGCACCCCCATCAGCACCACGATGGTGTCTGCGGAGCGAGACAGGCCTCGCCAGTCTATTCGGCTCTGCGTCTTCTCGGCGTCCTCGTGTCCGGTGGCTATCGCCATCGTCGACGCGGCCCGGCGGTCCGTGACGGGAATGCCCGCATACGCCGGTACGGCTATCGCGGAGGTGACTCCGGGCACGACCTCGAAGTCGAGGTCGTTCTCGACCAGGTAGTCGGCTTCCTCGCCGCCTCGGCCAAACAGGTATGGGTCTCCGCCCTTGAGCCGACACACCGACAGGTTGGCCTTCGCCTCGTCAACGAGAAGCTGGTTGATCTCGGGCTGCGACAGGGCATGGTTCGAGGATGCTTTTCCAACGTAGTGCAGCCGCGCATCGGGACGTGCCTGAAGGAGCAGTTCCGGACTCGCCAGCCGGTCATAGACTATGGAGTCGGCCGCTTGCAGGATCTGCAGACCTCGCCATGTGATCAAGCCAGGATCCCCGGGGCCGGCCCCGACGAGATACACGGTTCTCGGCTTCAGCATCGCGGCTCCCCGTTCATCAGCGCTCCGGCGCCATTTCGCAGCAATTCGTCTGCGACAATTCTGCCGAGAGCTTCCCCGTCCTGCGCATCGCCATCCACCTTTCGACGCATCAGGCGGCTGCCGTCCGGACTGGCCGCGATCACTTGGAGCCGCAGGCGGCCGCCTTCGACGGAGCCGAGCGCGCCCGCGGGAAGTACACAGCCAGCGCCGAGTCGGGAGAGAAATGACCGTTCGGCCGCGACCGCGAGCCGGCTCGCGAGATGATCCAGGCGGGCCACGAAGTCGCTGATATTCGAGCCATCGTCCCGCACCTGCAGCGCGAGCGCCCCCTGCCCCGGAGCGGGAAGGCAGACGTCGGGCGACAGGACCTCTGACACCACGCTCTGCAGCCCAAGCCGCAGCAGACCGGCATGGGCAAGCACCAGGGCCTCGAACCGGCTTTCTTGGAGCTTACGAAGCCTGGTGTCCACATTGCCTCTCACGCCCACAATCTCGAGATCCGGGCGGGATGCGCGGATCTGGGCGGCGCGACGAGGGCTCGACGTTGCGACTCTGCTGCCCGGCGGCAGCGCCGATAGGCCGACTCCTGTCCGCGCGACTAGAGCGTCGCACGGGTCGACTCGCTCTGGCACCGCGGCGACCGTGAGCCCGGCACGCTTCTCAGTCGGGAGGTCCTTCATGCTATGGACGGCCAGATCGACAGCATGGCTCAGGAGCGACAGCTCGATCTCGGTGACGAAGACACCGGTCGGAGTCTCGGAGAGTGGCTCGACCCCCGCGTCGCCCGTGGTTCGGATCACGGTCGTCTCGGTCGTTGCGCCCAGTCGCTCCAGCATCTCCGCCACCGCGCTGGCCTGGGCAAGCGCGAGCTTACTGCCGCGCGTCCCGATGCGGATGTGAAGGCCCTCGCTCACGTGTCCAACCCCAGCAGCGACCGCGCCAGTCTCTCTGCCTCATCAAACTTGCCCGAGAGAAGAAGGGGCATCACATCGCTGTCAATCACTTTCTGCAGCCGCTCCCTGCGCTCATCCTGGCTCGATACTGCTGCCTGCAACTCTGGACGGAGACGGCCCAGCAAGCGTGCCAGGTGAGCGTACGCGACCGGTACAGCATCCTCGATCCGTTCGCGCAGATGGCGCGCCAGGGCCGGGCTTAGACCCTCGGTGGAAATGGCGATGGTAATGGGATGGCGATGGACCGTGGCAGGCATGTAGAACGTGCAATGAGGAGGATCGTCGGCGACGTTCACGGGCATCCCGCGCTCCTCGGCCTCACGATACACGGCTGCGTTGACGTCAGGTCTGTCGGTGGCGGCGAAGGCGAGAATGCCGCCCTGCAGGTCGCCGTTTCGATACTCGCGCTCGATGGCAGTGAGGTGCGGACTCACGAGCAGGGCTTTCATCTCGTCGCTCAGTTCGGGCGAGACAACACGGACGTGAGCACCCTCACGAAGGAGGGTGGCCGCCTTGCGCGCTGCCACTTCTCCCCCGCCGATCACGGTGCACAGCCGGCCTCTAAGGTTCAAGAAGATCGGAAATGACATTGTGAGTGTATCTGACCCTAAGCCGACGACCGGTCTGGCCCAGAAGGTGTCATCTCTGGCGCCGCACTGGCAGCCGGCCCCGTGGCAGGGAGCGAAACTCGGAATGTCGATCCCGCGCCAAGCGTACTCTCGACCAGTATATCTCCGCCGTGCGCCCTTGCAATAGCACGAACGATGGACAATCCAAGGCCTGTCCCTTCCTTCCCGGTGCTGCGCGCGTTTTCCGCTCGATAGAATTCGTCGAATACAGATTCGAGGTCCTCCGCGGGGATGCCGATGCCCGAATCCGCCACCGATATCTCGACCTGATCACCTCTCCGGTGAACCGACACCGCAATCCGCCCGCCCGGAGGTGTGTACTTGACCGCATTCGAGATCAAGTTCTCGAACAACTCGGAAATCGACTCCGCGTCGCCGACCATCATTGCAGGATCCGGGTCAAGATCCGACTTGAGTATGAGCGATGCGCTATCGGCGGCCTGCCGGAAGTCTCCAATCGCGTTGGCGACGATCTCCGCCAGATTGATCGTGGCGCCGGCAGCCGGCTTCGCCTCTCTCGCCCGAGACAGTGCAAGCAGATCGTCCGCGAGATCGAGAATATCGTGGACGCGCTGCCGGGCGCGCTCTGTCATTTCCTGGGCCCGCTCCGGCAGCGTGCCGGTGCGGCCTTCAGCGACGACGGCGAGCACGCGCTCGAGCGCCGTGAGGGGGGCGCGCAGATGGTGCGCCACGCGATGCAAGTACATGGACTTGCTGCGCTCCAGCCGCGCCAGCGTCTCATAGGACCGCTCAAGCTCGCGTGCGTGCTGTCCGAGCGACTGCGACAGGGCAACGATCTCTCGCTCTCGTTCGCGCACGGTGGAGGTGATCGATGTGGCCATGAAGGCGGTGAAGCAGAGCGTCGTCGCGAGGACAGACAGCTCGGCGGCTATGTAGACCGTACTCGTGTAGACAGAGGGGTCGAGGAAGGTGAGATGATAGTGCGGCATTGCTCCCATGGCCTCAAGCACGGCCATCATCGACACCAGTCCAACAGCAACCGCCGCGTGGACGTACGTAGCGCGCCGGGATAGCAGAATGCTCGCAATCACAATGTGGAACACGTAGTAGCAGAGGAACGGGTTCTCTATCCCTCCCGAAAAATGTAGGAGCCCGGTCAGGAACAGCAGATCACATCCGATCTGGATGTTCGCAAAGGCGGCCAGGCCCCATGGATCGGTGACAACCACTGATCTCCGGCGAACCGCCCACAGAAAGGCGTTGTAGGCGGCAAGGACGGCAGTGATGAGGTAGAGGGGCAGCTCGGCGAGTCTCAGCCCGAGGGCGTGGGTGGAGAGGAAGACGGTGGCGACGACGCCGACTGCCGCCAGCCAGCGGAGGCGAATCAGCCACGAGATTCGCGCTCGGAGCTCGTCGATCTCCAGTTCAGTGGCAGCAGACCCCTGCGATCGCCTGGTGTCGGTCATCGTCTGGCATAACCGCGACTCCGCCGCGGCCCGTACTCTGTCGGCTGTATCGCCCTCGCCGCGCGCGATGTCGCTGACGTTCCTCCGCGCGTGACCAACCGCCTAGCTGGCAGCGCCGTGGATCTGTCGCGGGTTGGCAAGGACGCGCTGTATAGTGCCGATCAGCTCGGCGGAGGAGGCGGTCTTGTCGAGGAAGGCCTGGACCGGGAGGTACTCGTACGGGCCGTACTCCTTGTCACCCTTGTCAGGCTGCAGCTTCAGGCCTGTTGCTGCCTGGATGGCGGTCAGAACGATGATGGGCAGATCGCGAACGGCCGGGTCAGCCTCCTTGCGCAGATTCCAGACGAAGTGGAAACCCTCGGTACCGCTCGGCATCATCACGTCGAGGATGATGAGGTGCGGTTTCCCGGAGCGTGCGGCATCCAGCCCGGACTGCGCGTCAGAAGCGATGGCCGTGCCATAGCCCTCGTCCTCCAGAAGAATCTGTAGTGCATCTGCCGCGTCAGGGTCATCTTCCACGATCAGGATACTCTTGCCCGTAGCGTCCGCCATGCATTCCTCCTTCGGGTCTGGTGCAACGCCATCAAATCCGCTTTCCCTTTTCACCCCGATTGACCGATATCCTTGTGCACGATTTCACAAAGCTTGACTCGAACAGCCCTATCCCCGGCTGACATCATTGGCGCCTCTAGCCAGACTCCGCGCCGACTGCCGTGTGACGGGGTGACATTCGCGGTTCACGTCAATGGCCGGCGAGGCCCCGATAGGCCGTGGCGATTTCAGCGAGGAGCACGTCATAGCGGTAATCTGCGCTGGGCGCGACCTCAAGTCCGATCACCGGCAGCAGCGGCTCTGCGATCTTCCGAGCCAGTTCCATTCTAACCGTAACCGGCAGTTCGGCGCTACGGGCAAGATAGCGCTCAACCACCAGGAACTGCTCACGGCGCAGCGCGCGGAGATTCAGGAGAGCCGGATCGCCGAGAAGAGGATAGCTGGCAAGATGCTGTTCTGCTTCCGTCTGTCGCGGCAGCGGCCGCGCATCGACTACGACGATCGTTCCAGCGGCATAATCCCCGAGGCGCTTCGAGTCTCTGCTGAGGAAGACCATGAGCGCGCCAGTACCATAGAAGGCAGGGAGGAAATCTACGTATCGCACGATATTACGGACGAACGCGGCCCGAAAGTCGATGGGATAGCCGCCATCGCGTACGACTCGGATCCCAGTGACCCACTTGCCCGGCGTTCTGCCGCTCCAGACTGTCTCCCAGAAGATGAAATAGCCCCAGAGGATCCCGAAAAAGGCCAGCATCGCGATGGCCATGATCCAGGGCGGCGCCATCTCGCCAACGAAGGAGAGTCGGACCCAGTTCACACTAGGCAGCACGAGCATAAGCAAAGCGATGATGGCCGCGATGGCGACGCCTTGTGCGAAGGTGTCGAGAAGCATAGCGCCGAAGCGAGTGCCTATCCCGGCAAGGGCATACGTGAGCGTGACTTGCTCAGGAGTGACGACGGTCTTGGTGTCATCGAAGCTCATGGTAGTATCTCCCAATCGTCGCCCACACGGCATCTCTTGTCAAGCCACGACAGGGAGACTGCTGAGCCCGGCTCGTGTCAGCTAGGCCAGAGATGGCACAATCGCCGCCGATGTCCGCAGCTTCGTCCAGGCAGCGGCTCTCCGAACTGGTCAACCGTGCGTCTCTCTTGCGCGGCCTCCGCAACCTCACCGACGACGAGCTGCTCGAGTTCGGGCGGCTGTATCGACGGGTGGCGTCGGAGCTATCGCACGCCCGAACCCACGGGGCGAACGCGTCCGAAGTGGAGCAACTGAACTGGCTCGTCGGCCGCGCCCACGGCCTCCTGTACGTTTCCCGATCGTCCGGCTGGTTCGGCATCAGGAGTTTCTTCCGCAGAGAGCTTCCGCAGACGCTCAGGCGGCACGGCCGTCTGATCGCGCTGGCCGCCTCAATCATGGCGGGCGCAGCGGTCGTGGGCGCTCTGATCCAGATGTACCGACCCGATTTCCTTGATGTGCTCGCGCCGGGACTCTCCGGGGCAGTGGACAGCCTGGCCGCGCGTCACAGCGGGGGACGGGACTGGCTTCCCGCTGATTTCCGGCCGGTGGCCTCGTCCCTCAGTATGCCGCACCCCCTCCCGGTCTCGATCCTGGCGGTCAGCACCGGCATCCTGCTCTGTATCCCGACGCTCCTTGTGGTCGCCTCCCCCGGG
>JBEKKD010000006.1:0-28242 GCA_050010895.1 Armatimonadota bacterium | reverse complement strand
GCAGGAATGAGACAGGAGCTCTTCGACCGCAGCAAGCTGAGGGTGCAGCCGCTGTCTCAGCGTGCGCACGATATGACTCTGAAGGACATTCTGCCGCTCGATGCGGAGGTGGCGCGATTCGAGCATCCCGATCTGCCAGCAGTGGCCGACAGGATAGCCCAGGCGCGACGCGACCGGCGCGAGGTGGTGGTCCTCATGGGCGCGCACGTCATCAAACAGGGGCTCTCCCAGTTCATCGTCGATCTGGTTCGCAGGGGCGTCATCACCTGCATCGGCATGAACGGCGCCTGCGCGATTCACGATTACGAACTCGCTCGCATCGGCGCCACGACCGAAAGCGTGGCGCGGTACATTCGCACGGGTGAGTTCGGGCTCTGGACGGAGACGGGGGGGATCAATGACATTGTGAACCGATCGGGCGCGGAGAAAGGGTTTGGCACTGCGGTAGGGGAGGAGATCGCGAACCAGCGTTTCCCGCACGCGCATCTCAGCATCCTCGCCGCGGCACATGAGTCCGGCGTCCCTGCGACCGTGCACGTCGGGATCGGCTATGACATCATCCACGAACTGCCGAACTTCGACGGAGCGGCGACTGGAGCAGCATCGTATAGGGATTTCCTTCTCTTCGCCGAGCGCATCCGGCATCTCGAGCGCGGGGTATTTCTCTGCCTCGGCAGCGCGGTGATGGGACCGGAGGTGTACCTCAAGGCGCTGTCAATGTCCCGCAATGTGGAGCGGCAGGCCGGCCGCGATATCCGCCACATCACCACCGCCGTCTTCGACCTCGCCGATCTGGGTGACGACATTCACCACGAGGCGCCGAAGACCGAGGCGCGCTATTACTTCAGGCCCTTCAAAACGATACTGGTGCGGACGGTGGCGGATGGCGGAGAGAGCTTCTACATCAGGGGAGATCACCGGGTGACAATACCGGCGCTATGGCGGGCTGTTGCGGCGCGGATGGAGCAGGCGAAGTGACGCGAGGTCGCCTCGACGAGATCCTCAGCGGCTTCGCCGACACCACCATCGCCGTTGTCGGCGATTTCTTTCTCGACAAGTATCTGGAAATCGGCCCGGCGCTCAGCGAGGTGTCGCTGGAGACGGGGCTGGAGGCGCGGCAGGTGGTGAGGGTGCGGTGCCAGCCCGGTGCGGCGGGGACGATCGTGTCGAATCTGTGTGCGCTCGGGGTCGGGCGAGTGGTGTGCGTCGGGTTCATCGGAGATGATGGCGAGGGGTTCGAGCTGACGAGGGGCCTGCGGCAGATGGGGGCGGAGACGAACGCCCTGATAGTGCGGCGCGATCGCTTCACACCGATGTACTGCAAGACGCTGTCGCGGGGGGCGGATGGGCTTCGCGAACTCGAGCGCCTGGACACGAAGAACCGTGAGCCGATCCCAGAGGAGCTAGACGATGCGCTTGTGAACGAGCTGCATCACGCGGTTCACGAGGCTCACGCGGTGATCGCTCAGGATCAGGTGCAGGAGGCGGAGTGCGGCGTGATCACCACGCGTATGCGGGATGTGCTGGCCGAGCTTGCTGCGCAGCATACGGAGAAGACCTGGCTTGGGGATTCGCGGACACGGATGGGGGAGTATCGCAACCTGATCGTGAAGCCGAATCGCGAGGAGTGCTGCGCGGCGGTGCATCCCGGTTCGGCGGCGCACGACGGCGAGCGCGCGATGCAGTGCGCGGCCGAGCTATCGGGGAAGGTGGGCAGGCCGGTCTACCTGACGCTGGGCGCAGAGGGGATAGCGGTGGTGACTCCGGAGGCAGCCCAGGTTATTCCGACGGCGCGACTGGAGGGACCGCTCGACATCGTCGGCGCGGGCGACAGTGCGACCGCGGGGATTGTGTCCGCGCTGTGCGCGGGCGCGTCGCTGGAGGAAGCGGCCATCGTCGGGAACGTTGTCGCGTCGATCACGGTGCAGCAGATCGGAACGACCGGAACAGCGACGCAGCAGCAGGTGAGGGAGCAGTTCGCGCGGTTCGGGGGGGTGTGGGGATGAAGAGCGGGACGCCCGAAGCGACGGCAACCCGGGGAGTCCGTCGGCTGACGGACTCCCTTACACACGCTTTCCTCTGCAGCGCTACTCCTTTGCGACGAACTTGTCTCTCGCGCAGGTCGGCAGGCTGTTGCCTGCGAGGTGGGCGCGGAGGCACTCGCAGCAGCGACCGTGCCGCTCGCAATCCGCCGTGCACGGGCAGGTATCGTTGACCTGATTCGGGCACTTCTCGTCCGGCATGATTCCTCTCCTCAGTTGTCGGATTCCCACTCGGGTGAGTATTCCGCCTGGGGTATACGACGCGGTACCCGCCGCTCTCCTGCCGAGGCCCGCTCTCGGCGAGCGCGCGGCGACTCAGCCCGTTTCCCTCGAAAACGACATCAGCCTGCCCAGCGCGTTCAGCTTCTCCCTGTCATCGAGCTTCGCGCGGTCAACGACTTCGCGGAGCACCTCGATGGACGTGTCATAGGTCGGCCGATCGACGGGATACGGAATGCCGTCCTTGCCGCCATGGGCGAAGCTGAACGTGGCCGGGTCGCGCGCGCTCGCCTTGGCTCCGTAGACGAGATCGGCGATGAGCGCAAGCGCGCGAATGGTCTTGGGGCCGACGCCGGGTCGTGAAAGCAGAGACTCGAAGTTCTCCGGCGGGTGCTCGTACGTTGTCAGCAGGATGCGCTCGAACGACTCGGGCCGAATGTCGGCCGGAACGATGTCGTGCCTCGCGGGCAGCGCGAGTTCCTGCGCCCTGCGCAGCTCCTTCACGAGCTTTTCCGGCGGCTCGGCGGCAAGGAGAGCGCTCGCCCTGCGCGCCTCTTCGCTCTCGTGCGCGACCATGTTGAGTACGAGCTGGGCCTTCTGCTCGGTCGCGATGCCGGTGTGGGGCTCGTCAACGAAATCCTTCACGCCCGAGGACAGCCAGTGGTAACGCCGCGCCCATCCGGCGTCGCCATTCATCCCTTGCTGGACCACCGCCCACTCGCCCGCCGGAGTAAAGATGAAAGCGTGGTGGTAGAGCTGATAGCCGTCCTGAATCGCAGTGTTATCCACTTTGGCAGACATCTTGCTTGCGTAGACCAAGTCGGCCGGCGGGATGGCGATGGCGGCGCGCTCGCCGTACTCCAGGATCTCGTGAGGGGTCTTGCGCGAGGCCGCGCCCTTGCCGCCGGCGACGTAGATGCCGAAGTCCTGCTCGCGCCCCTTGACTGCTTCCTTCAGCGCTCCGGTCGTGGTGGTCGTAAGCCCGGAGCTGTGCCAGTCGAATCCGAGAACGCAGCCCAGCGCCTGGAACCAGCTCGGGTCCGAGACGCGGACGAGCACCTCTCGCGGCCCATATTCCTCCACCATGACGCGGAGGATCTCCCGCGAAAGCAGCACCATCCGCGAGAAGAGCCAGCGCGGCGCGCGCCCACCGTGCAGAGGCAGCCTGGCGGTTCCGGTTCGCATTGCAGTGCGTGCTCGTCTAATACGACGGATACGGCTTCTTCAGCGGGAGCGTGACGGGCGTGTTGGTCTGGAATGACTTGATGGCGGCCCAGGCGCATTCGAGAGCATAGCGGCCCGACTCGCCCGGGGTCTCCGGCTCCTTGTCTTCGAGGACACAGTCGGCGAAGTGAGCGATCTCGCCCACGTGGCCGGAGGGGTGGTATGCGGTGGTGATCAAGTCGGTGTCATCGCCGACGTGGCCGCCGAAGTGATGCACTTCCTCCACGGCTCCGTTGTACTCTTTGACGCCGCGGTAGATTCGGAAGTCGCCACCGCGCCCCATGCGCACGCCGCCCTCGGTGAAGAAGATGCTGGTGTGGCCTTCGTAGTTGCTGGGCATGTTGGCGCCGCCGTCGATGATGCCGATGCCGCCGTTCTTGAACCGCCAGAGCACGACGAGTTGATCGTCCGGAAGGGTAGGCTCGCGGTCGGTGTAGATGAAGGTGCCGGCCTCGGCGTAGATACGCTCGGCCGGGCCGAAGAGCCAGGGCAGGAAGTGGAAATCGTGGATCACGCCCTCGATGGCCGTGCCGCCGCTCTTCTTCGGGTCCCAGAACCAGCCGGTGCGCTTGCGGATCCATTCCGCGCGCATGTGATGGGAGGTGTAGATGCGGATAGGCCTGCCAAGCTCGCCGGTGGCAATCATCTCTTTGAGCCGGCGAGATGCGGCATTGAACGGCCGCGGGAACGCGACCATGAGCTTCACGCCGGCCTTCTTGCAGGCGGCGATGGCGCGATCCGCGTCGTCGAGGTTGACGGTGAACGGCTTCTCACAGAGCACGTGCTTGCCGGCCTTCGCCGCCTTCACGATCTGGTCGGCGTGGACGAACGGTGGCGAGCAGATGTCGACGGCATCGACATCATCGCGCGCGAGCAACTCGTCGTAGTTCGTAGTCCAGGGCACATCGCCAGCCATGTGGGCGGAGTTCTTGGCGAGCTCCGGGTCCACGTCGAATACGGCGGTGATGTTGGCCTTCTGTTCGAGGCTCATCCAGCAACTGATGTGGTTGGCGCCGATGCCGGCGCCACTCACCATTGCGACTCGCAGCTTGTCCTTCGCCATCTGTTGCCTCCTGTAGACGTTGGTCGGAGTCATAGACCGGTACTGCCGAACAGCAGCGACAAAGGCGGGATTCTTCGCTTCGCTCAGAATGACAAACAGCCACAAAACGGCCCCATAGGCCGAAGCGGCGGAGAGCGTCCCGGCTTCGAATCGCGATCTCATCCGCGGTCTCGGCGGTTCCAGGGACTTCGAGCGTCAGGTAGCCATGGTAGCCGATCTCGCGCGCGACGCTCGCGACACTCCGCCAGTCAATGACCCCGTCGCCGATGATGACCGTCTGCCCGCGGCCATCCACGACGCGTCTGTCCTTTACGTGCACCATCGCGATACGCTTCCCGAGCGCGCGCATACCGGCAATGGGGTCTGCATTCTGCCATGCGGCATTCCCAACATCGTAGTAGACCTGACAGGCGGGGGAGCCGACCCGCTCGACGATCTCGATGAGGTGGGCGGCGGTCTCCGCCAGCGCCTGGCCGACGTTCTCGACGGCGAAGGCGACGCCCGCCGCCTCGGCGGCAGGCGCGCAGTCCCTGAGAACGCTGACGAGGTTGTCACGCGCCTGCTCTGGGGTGAGCGAATCCGGCTGGCCCACCGGCAGCAGGATCACCCTGGCGCCAACTGACGCCGCAAGCGGGGCCGACTGACGGATGATCTCTACGGCCTGCGCGCGATCTAACGCGTCGGGGCTGGACGGGTAGTAGCGCCACAAGACTCCGAGGCAGAGGGAGCCGATCTCTATGCCTGCGCGCTGAGCGGCATCGCCGGCCGCGGCAACGCGATCCGCGGTGAACTCCTCCGGCCAATGCAGGCCGAGGCCGGTGCTGCCGAAGTCGCCGATGTCGATCTCGTAGCCGTGGTAGCCGAACTCCGCAGCCCTGCGGATGGCCTCGAGGAGTGGGTACTTCCGCTCGATGCAGATGGAATGCATGGACAGCTTCATGGCTACTCCGAGCGCTTCGGCGCGGCCACCAGCCGCGCGCGTGCTGCGCAGTTCTGCGGAAGTGTTGGGATGTCCTCGCGACGTGGCCACACTACGGCCGCAGCGAGGGTGAACAGGACCAGACGGGGGTCAGAGAGGGCTACTTGAACCGATAGGTGATGCGACCGCGGGTGGGATCGTACGGACTGAGCTCAAGCTTCACGCTATCACCCGGGAGAATCCGGATGCGAAACTTGCGCATCTTCCCCGACGCCTGCGCCAGCACCGTCTTCCCGTTCTCAAGCTCGACGCGGTACATGGTGTTGGGCAGAACCTCGCGGACGACGCCTTCTGCCTCGATGAACTTCTCTTTTTCTGCCACTCGCTCTCCCTTTGCCGGTACTGACGGGCCGCCCCCGCCGTCAGGATATTACGCGCAGGCAGGGGCCTTCGCCTCCCCTGCCTGCCTAAGCATACCACGAGAACGTTGAACCGGCTAGACGCACCCGAACTTATCGGCCGGGGGATCCGCGCTCAACCGATCGGGGCGGCCTATTTCGCCGGAATCTGCTGGCCATTGAACTCCAGGAGCGTGGACCGCGTGTTCATCACGCCGGATACCCGCGCGCTGGCGCTCTCTCCGCTGTCGGAGTCCGTGCCCTGCATGCCCACCGAAACCCGAGTGGTGCCCTGCGCGGACATGACGACGCTTCGCTCGTAGTCGAACACCCACGTCACATCCTGGACGATGTCCATACGGCCGGACATGCGCCCCGAGCCATCGTCTGCGTCTTCCGCGTGTGTGGTGTTGACCCGTGCCGTGGTCTTGATGGTCGCGCACGGGCGGGCCCTGACCTGTCCCACGCTCACCAGCTTCGACTTGAACGGCACCTCCATCGCCTCGCCGCCTTTCGGGTTTGGGATCCGAGCAACACCTTCCCAGGTGTCTCCCGGCTTCAGTCGTTTGTCCGGGAACTGGCCGACCCCCGATACAAAGAACGCGTCATCTGGCGTGGCCGCATACGGCAGCACGCCAATCGCCGGCGGCTGCCCGGACGTCAGGTTGACGCTCTTGATGACCCCTCTACCCGAAACCAGATACTCAAGAACCGCGCTCTCCACCGGCACGGTCTCCCGATCGCTCCCAGACGATGCCTTGATGTTGCCTGACGTGATGTCGGCCCGGATTCTCATGTCGCCACCCGGCGTCGTCTCGAGCACCTCGGTCGCGAGCCTGATCTGAAGGGACACTTCTGCCCGCTGCGTCTTCTGGCCGTTCTGGATATCGACCTGCGCCCGCGTCGAGCACGAATACGCGTAGACGGCCTTGTCGCCCTGCGCCTGACGATACCGCAGGAAAAGACCCGCGTCTCCCGCGGCCAGACATGCACCTGCGCCCGCCAACAGGAATGCGATCGCGAACGAAGACACGATCCCTCGGTGCGTCATGCGACCCCTCCTTTGCGGCTTGGATCAGATCAGACGAGGTTACGGCGGGTGGATCGTGAATCCTTCACCGCGTTTTCGCTGGAAGCCCCTGAGGCGATATGAAGACAGACCGCGTCCCGTTCGGGCTCAGGCGCCTTCCGTCATGACGCCTCTACACAACCATGGCAGATGCCATCTTCCCTGCTCAGGAATGGCAGGCTGCGGGCATCAGGGGGAGGAGTACTCAGGACAGGAATGGGGGGCGGATGAGGCTGGTACGCCCGAGAGGACTTGAACCTCTGGCCTTGGGGTCCGCAACCCCACGCTCTATCCAACTGAGCTACGGGCGCACGCGCATTATCCTATAGCATACGAGCGGCTAAAAGGCAAGGTCGAGCGCGGCCTCCCGTGGGCGGCTTTTGTGACAACCTGTGCGCTCGCTTGACATCGCCTCCCCCGCCCAATAGAATCCCCCTGCCCGGCGCGCTCGCGGCGCCGATTCCCGTCACAGGAGAAACTGACTATGGTCCGAGTCGGACTTGCCGGTCTGGGTTTCATGGGCGGCACCCACGCCCAGTGCCACGCCGCTCTCCCCAACTCTCAGCTTGTCGCCATCGCCGATCCAGAGCCCGATCGCCGCAAGCAGTTCGCCGACACCTACAACGCCAAGCCGTACGCAAGCATCGAAGAGATGGTCGCGGACGCCAACATCGACATGGTGGACATCTGTATGCCCACCTATCTCCACCGCCAGGCGGTCGAGGCCGCGGCAGCGGCCAAGAAGCACATCCTCTGCGAGAAGCCCATGTCACTCACCGCGGCCGATTGCGACGCCATGATGGCGGCGGTGAAGAAGGCCGGCGTCAAGCTCATGGTCGGCCATGTCATCCGCTTCTGGCCCGAGTACACTGTCATCAAGCAGATCCTCGATTCGGGCAAGTATGGCAGGATCAAGTGGGCCAGCGCCACTCGCGTGTCGCCACCGCCGACCTGGTCCTGGAAGGAATGGCTGTTCGAGGAGAAGCTCAGCGGCGGCGCCGTGCTCGATCTGCACATCCACGATCTTGACTTCCTCGCCTGGATCCTCGGCATGCCCAAGTCCGTCTCTGCGGCCGGCCTGAATGGCAAGGGCGGCGCGCTCGATAACGTCTGGACCACCATGACCGGACACGCCAAAGGTGGCGTGACCTTCGCCGAAGGCTCGCTCGACATGGCCGCGGGTTTCCCGTTCACCATGGGCCTCAAGGTGGTCTGCGAAGGCGCCTCGATCGAGTTCAACTCGCGACTGTCGCCCGCGGTGCTGGTGGCCAAGCCGGACGGAAGCGTGGAGAACCCGCCGATACCGGCGGTCGAAGTGCCGACCACCGCCGGAGCCGGCACCACGGGAAATATCTCCGCTCTCGGCGGCTACTTCATCGAGGTGAAGTACTTCGTGGACTGCGTGGACAAGAACCAGACCCCCGCAACCGTCACGCCCCAGGAGGCGAAGGAAGCCGTCCAGCTCTGTGTGGCAGCGGCCAAGTCGGCCCGCTCAGGTCAGGCGGTCAGCCTCTAGGCGCCATCTGTAAGCGAGTGTAGGCAGGGCAGGAGCTGCGGCCTGCTCTGCCTGCTGTTCCGGGACTTCGTCGCAGGCCGAGGGTGCAGAGTTACGTCGGTACTTCAGCGCCTACGCCCCCGTGGTGCGCGGCCTTGCAGCCCGCGCCAGGCGGCCGTAGGGCCTACTGCCCCTCCTTCTTCTCTCTCAGCCCGTCCAGCTTAGTGATGAGAGTGTTGATCCCCTGCACCGCATCCTGGGACTGCGACCCCGCCTGCTTCTGAGCGTCAGAAAGGCTGTTCCGCGCGTCGCTGACCGCCGACCGCTTGTCCTCCGGCGCTACCTGCTCCATCAGGGTCACCAGGTCGTTCACTCTCGCCAGAGCGCTGCCGGCCTGGCCCCAGTTGCTTCTGTTGATCGCTACCTGGGCATCCTGCGAGGCTTTCATCCCCTCCTGCGCCGCGAAGTCCACGGCGATCAACAGGCGTCCCTCGGAATCTGACCGGATCTTGTTGGCGGAGTCCAGTCTCCTCGATCCGATCGCCATCATCGCCCATCCGAGAATGATCGCGATCAGCAGTCCAACCACCGCGATGACCCAGCCAGACATCGGTTTGCGCTCAGGTTGCACGCTCTGCTCGCCCACTGTTCACCTCCGCGGAGATCATCTCGAATGCCAGCGCCGAAATGTTCTGCGTGCCCGGTGCGGGACCTGCCGCCAAATGCCCTGTCAACGGCCCGTAATGGTCCGAGGTCCGCGGATGCAGCCGGTCGAAATGGGTGAGCAGTACCTCTTCACGGAGCGTCACATGAGCCTGCCGACCTTTTCCATCGTCATCGCCATCTTCGCGCTCTGTCTTCTCGTCGCCCCACTTCACGCGGCCGAGCCCAACCTCGTGCTCAACGGCAACTTCGCCGTTGACTCCGACAACGATGGCATGGCCGACAACTGGGCCTTCTCCGGCGACGCCAACGTGAAGGTCACATGGGCGAGGGACGCCGGCGCCCACGGCGGCTATTCGCAGAAGCTCACCTGCACCTCGATCGTCGGCACCGGCCCGGCCACCCACGCCATGCTCGCCCAAGTGAACACGATCTCCCTCAAGAAGGGCCACTGGTACCGCCTCTCGTTCAATGCCAGGGGTGAAATCCCCAGCACTGCCGTCAGCGTCGCGATACGCCAGATGGACACCTGGGAGGACTGCGGCCTGTCCGACGTCTTTCGGGTACGCCCAGAGTGGCACCCGGAGCAGTTCGTCTTCCGCGCGACCCAGGACATCGCGACCAACACTCGTCTCCAGATCTGGTTCACGGAAGTCGGAACGCTCTGGCTCGACGACGTCCGACTGGTCGAGCTCAGCGGCGAGCCGGCCGAGGCAGAACGGAGATTCACGGAGGTCGTTCCGCCGACCGACTCCAAGAACCTGATTCCGAACAGCAGTTTCGAGTGCGGGACCAGTGGCTGGGGCACCCTCAGCCGGGGTGTGGACTGGGGCTCAAGCGGCCTCAACAGCCTATTCGGCACGATAGATGACAGTACCGCGGCCGATGGCCGATCGAGTTTCCGCATCGACCTCGACAGGTCCACCGCGCCCGTCCTCGGCTGGGACTACTTCGATCCGGTACGGGAACCCGTTCTCGATCCAATGGTAGCCAATCGGGGCTGGATCAGCGTCGAGCCAGGCCGTGACTATACGCTATCGGCCTATGTGAGGTCCGATCCTGCCGGAGTTCCGTGCGCACTCGCTGTGCGAGAGGCATCCGACGAGACGCAGCGCAGAGCATTCGCCGCCACCGGAAAGTGGCAGCGCGTCACGTTCACCTTCAAGCCGAGAGCCAAGCAGCTCTTCGTCGCGGTGGGGCCCGATCTACGCGAATCCCAACTGCAGAAAGCCTGTGTCTGGGTGGACGCGATCCAGCTCGAGAGAGGCGCTACCGCCACGGAGCACTCGCTTCGCTCACCAGTCGAGGTCGGTATCGAGTGGGAGCGCCCGGGACATCTCTTCAGCTCGCCCGCGGAGGCACGCGCCATCCTCACTGCGTTCAATGCCACCGACCAGACGAAGACCGTCGGCGTGAAAGCGATCGTGACCGACTTCTTCGACAGAACGGCCGCCCTCCCGCGAGTCACGCTCACCTTGGCGCCGCATAGCTCCGAACGGGAGGTTCTGAACTTCGGGGTACGTGACAAGGGCTTCTACCGCTTCCGCCTCGCGGCGTTCAACGTCGCAGGCGCCTCGCCTGTGCAGGCTGCCGATTCTGTCGCCGTTCTCCCCATCAACGCCGAGCGCTTTGCTGTGGTCGACCCTGCGAGCGACTCCGCCGGCCTATTCGGCATGAACCACGCGTACGCCGACCCACGGCTGATCCGTCTCAGCAAGGACATCGGCCTCAACTGGTTCCGCGACTGGTCGCTCAAATGGCAGCAGGTCGAGCCGCAGAAGGGCCGCTTTGACTTCGACATGACGGACTTCCAGATCGATCGCGTCTACGACCAGGGCCTCAACGTGCTGGGGCTGCTGCCGTTCCCGTCGAGCGACTGGGGCTCCTCCGCGCCACCTGACGTGAAAACCAGCCACGATATGGGCGAGCATGCCCGGCAGGCCTACAAACCCCGCGACCTTTCGGAGTATGCGACCTACGTTCGCACGACTGTTGGGCGCTACAAGGATAGGGTGCACGTATGGGAGATCCTGAACGAGCCCCTCACAACCGGCTATTCGGTCCCGCAAAGCACCGGCCATACGGTTGCCGACTACGTCGCCATCCTGAAGACAGCCTATCAGGCCATCAAAGAGGTCGATCCGAGCGCCCGCGTCATCGGCGGCGTCGCCAGCGACCCCGATGTGCTCGCGAGCGAGTTCATCGCCGCCGGCGGCCTGAAGTGGCTGGATGGGATCAATATCCACATCTACCCTGTGTTCCGTCTCCCCGAGATCTATATCCACGGCCTGGAAACTCTGAACGCCATGATGAAGGAGGCGGGCATGCCCAGGCCCATCTACTTCACCGAAGGCGCGTACTACGGCGATGACGACTTGCCCATCGAGCCCTATTCGGCAGGCGATGAACTCATGAAGCCGCTCGGAAGCGAAACCGAGTGCGCCTCCTATCTGGCTCGCTTCGTCACGATCCTTCTCTCCCAGAACGTGCGCACGGTCATCTATCACGCCGGCGTCGCCGGGGCGCTGAACGAGCCCAGCGTCGGCGGCATCTTCTTCGAGTGGGATGGCGCGCCGCGCAAGATGGCCGTCAGTCAGGCAGTGATCACGTCTCTGCTCGGAACCGACGTTACGTACCTCGGCTCGGCGTGGGATCACGTCAGGAGCTTTGCTTTTCACTCCCGGGCTAAGACCGTTGTGGTGGTGTGGGACGACACGTTCCAGCACCTCGCGCTCACCCCTCATGCAGGCGGTCCGCGTATCCTCAACTTAGCTGGCGCTGCAGTGACCGGCAAGAACATCTCCCTCGGGGGTACGCCGTACTACCTCGTCTTCGACCGAGAGCTGTCTCTCGATCAACTGCAATCTGCTCTCAGGAACTGGATCGGGCTCGAGGACCCCGAGACCAGCGCGTGCTGCGGCTGAGCGCGATCGGCGGCGCAGGGTCTTGGTGTGTGAAGCAGCGAAGCAGGAGAGCCCGTCTCCTGCTTCGTCGCAGCCTGTGGTCCGACCGGTACGCAGCCGGATCACTCGTCTTTGATCGCCGCCTTCGCCTTTTCCATCACTTCGGGAGGTATCTGAGCCATGCCATGGACCGTCTTCGCATGCTCGGCCGCCTTGGCCATGATCTCGTCCACGGTCGCTCCGCGCGCCTCCCAGTCACACGCAACGCCCACGTCTCTGCACCGAAGAACTTTTGCCATCGCCGATCTCCCTTCCGGGTTCACTCTACCCCGCGGGGAGTCCCGTCGGCACCCCGTCTCGATCTGCATCTGTGCGCGGACCCAGACACGGATGGCGATGCATCTGCCAAAAAGCAACAGGGCAGGAGCGGAGCTCCTGCCCTGGAACAGCCAGATCGTGCACCCCTACCTACGCAGATACTTACGCTTCGTCTTCTTCCTGCCCTGCGTGACTTTGCGCTCGTCGAAAATCCACACATCCGATCCTGGCGGGCGCTGGTAGAACGCGTGGTACGAAGCCAGATTCGACGCCACCACCCGCCGAGTGGTCCGCCGGATCACATTCACTTCCGCCCACAGAGTCATGAACGCGAAGCCCTTCTTGTGATCGGACGCGCAGCGCTCCATCATTTTCAGCACCGACCACTCATCTTTCAGCGCTTCTCGCCTGATCTTCACCAGTTCCTTGATTCGGTCTTCGGTCAGCGTGACAACGGGGTCCATCTCTTCCGAGAACGAGATGCTGAACTGGTCGGGTCCAGATCCGGGCGTGAGCGCGAACACCGCACCGGGCGTAACCTCCCGGGCGGCGTACCAGTCGCCGATCTCGTAGAGCAGGGACGTCGCATAGCTCAACCAGACCGGATACGACTTGCCGGTCTCCTTGTCGACGAAGGTCGAGCATATCAAGTCCGCCTCGGACGGGTAGAACCGCCTATCGCACACCCGGACCTTCAGCGTGCCGGCCTTCCAGTGGTCGTACAGCAGGATGTACCGCAGTTCGTCGGTCGGTTGCTGCTCGGGCCCGATGTCGATTTCTTGCTCTTCGCCAAAGTCCTCATAGCGGGGGTCGTGCACCCACGAGATCAGTGCCGGCTCCAACCCCTCGTCGTCCAGCTCTGAGTCCGTTTCGTCCTCGCCCTGTTGCACCGGAATCGGCAGCAATGTCGGCGGCACCTTGTCGGCGTGCTTGGGCATCATCTCCGGGAGTGCCCATGTCTGGCGCCCCACCCGGATGAAGCGCGAGTCGAGCGCCAGCCCGGCCATCAGCGCGTCGACCGATTCCTGGAACCGCCGGGACGACGGGCTGAATTCGTAGATCGCCTCCGCGAGCGCGGCGGCCGACTGAGGCGCCTTTTTCTTGCGGAGGACCTTGTAGACTTCCTCCAGGTCTGCCGGAGTGATGACCACCGGCCCTTCCGGCTCTTCCTCCTCGGCCCACTCGACCCCCTCTTCCTTCTCCGCCCGCCGGGACAGGCGCTTCAGCTCCTGATCCCAGTTCTCGACGAAGTCCTGCACCCCCCACATCAGCCCGGACAGCATCACCAGGCGCGAGTCCTGCCGGCAGTCCTGGAAGAACTGGATCGGATCGAGATCTCCGCCCCGCAGGCGCCAGATCACATAGCTCAATATCCTGTTCCCAATGGGCTCCTCGCCCCGGCGGACAAGCTTCACCGCCATCTCGGTCGCTGGCTGATCGGTGCTCATCCGCGTCTCGAGCAACTGGTCCACGATCGGCCTGACCTCAGCCGCCTCCAGGAAGAAGTTCCGGAGGAAACAGCGATCGGGGTCGGTTTCCGACACGTCGAGCAACCAGTCCGACAGCGCCCACAAACCATCCGGTGTCTGCCAGTACTTCGGTCGGGTCTGCAGCGTTTCCAGCAGTAGCGCGTCGAAGAACTCCACCGTTCGCCTGTGTACCAGCGCCATTTCGTTCTGCAGCGCTTCAATCGCCATCGGCTTGCCATACGAACGCAGAGCGTGCTCCAGAGAGCCCTCAAACGATAGGTGGGTGGCCAGCCGGAGCGCGAGGTTCCAGCGCCGGTCCTCTCCCTCGAATCGGTCGCTGTAATAGAGGATCTTGCGGACGAATTTCGGGTGAAGCTTGGTCCGATCCTCGAGCGCGCTGGCGATCTCGCGCGACTGGGCCGCCTGTCCTGTGTTCAGCATCATGTCGAAGATCATGTCCTCGAGATACTGCACGGAAAAAGACTTCTTGGCCTTGTCCGCTTTCTTCGTCTTTCGTGTTCCCGTGGTGGCCACGCGTTCAGTTTCTCCCGTCAGCCGTGTATAGAAACCGAACAGAACCCTCAATCGCCGCGTCTGGAATCCAGACCTCGGAGCGGGGCCTGTAAGAGACTTGCGACAAGGAAGCACAGATGCCATCGGCAGGGAATCGGCCGATGGAACAACAGACTATAGCACAGACGGCCCTGCCAGGTCAAGCAGAAGCGAAACCCGCGCAGGAGCACCTGCACCCACATGACTCGGTCACACCATATAGGGAGGCAAGTCGAGCCAATATCTCCCGTGCCGCATTGACGCATGGTGGATAGACAGATGCTCTTACGAAATAATGTTGCGAATAATCCTGTTGTTATATTGACAAATATAAATATACTCTTTATATTTGTGACATGAACCCAGTCACCCAGTGCCCGAGTTGCGCCGGGCCGCTCGAACTCCGCGAGCTGACCTGCCCCAGATGCGATATTGCCGTTCGCGGCCACTTCCCACGTTGCGAGTTCTGCGATCTGCCCGAGGAGCAGCGCAACTTCCTCCGCCTATTCGTCTCGCGGCGGGGCAACCTGCGGGAGGTCGAGCGCGAGCTGGGTTTGTCGTACCCGACTGTGCGCTCGCGGCTGGACGATCTACTCCGCGCGCTGGGCTACGCGGTCGCACTGATGCCGGTGGCAGATCGCCAGGAGCGCAAGCGTCAGGTCCTGGAGGACCTGCGGGAGGGGAAGATCACCCCGGAGGACGCAGTCAAGGCTCTGAAGGACTAAACGAAGGAGGCACACATGACCAGCGAAGGCCGAAGCATCACGAGGGCGAGCGACACGTTGCTTGCAAGGGAGAAGCCCATGGATCAGGAAGCATTGGAGATTCTGAAGATGGTGAGTGAGGGGCGCATCACCCCAGAGCAGGGCGCGCAGCTGCTGGAGGCGCTGAAGACCGGCTCTGTCCTCACGCTCGATCCCGGTATGAAAAAGCCGCGGTTCGTGAGGGTGAAGGTGAATGTGGACGGCGCGAAGGATGAGAAGGTCGCCGTGAACCTGAATGTCCCCATCGCGCTTGCCGACATCGTGCTCAAGCTCGCCGAAGGCGCAAAGATCCAGCAAGGCGATCAGACCATCCAGCTCGGCGAATACGTGAAGAAGCTCAGCGGACTGGACTTCGCCTCACTGCTGCAAATGGTCAAAGAGGGCGCTGAGGGCAAGCTCGTGGACGTGGACGTGAAGGGCGAGAACGACGAGCAGGTCAAGGTAGAGGTGACCGTAGATTAGCCGTCCCACGCTCCTGGTGATCATCAGGGTTCACCGCCCTCACGGCCGGCTGCGGAATATCTGGCTGCCCATCCCGTCGCTGGCGCTCTACCTCGCCGCCTGGGCCGGCAGGATCGCGGTCCGGTTCATCCGCTGGGATAGGATCGCTGAGAAGAAGGGGCAGGCGATGCCGATCAGACCCCAGAAGGTCGCTACCGCACTCACCCGTATCGCCTGGATTCTCCTCTGTTCTGGCCCGTATACCCTCTGCGACGTCCGAGTGGAAAGCCAGGGCGTGAGCGTGCGGATCACGCTCTGGTAGCCGCGCGCCGGGTAGTGCCTGTGTCATCCTGAGCGCAGCGAAGGATCACGCCGTTCCTGGCGTGGCGAGCAGCGTCACCCCACCATTTCCCCAATCTCCCGCGCCAGCTCCTCGCACCGCGGCAGGTATTCCTCTCCGAACAGCCACAGGTGCAGCAGCATCGTGTTCAGCCAGTACACCCGGCAGCGCCGCGCGAACCCGTCGCGCACTTCGCCCCACTGCGAGTACAGCCGAAGGAAACCCTCATCAACCATCCCGAATGCTTGCAGGTACGCCAGCTCATACTCGACGTCTGCGAACAGCCCGCCGCCGTCAATGTAGCCGGTCACCATCGGGCGATCCGGATCGCCGTCATCGACGATGATGTTCGTCTCCCAAAGATCGCCGTGGACCAACGTCGGCGGACCGGACTCCGGCAGCCACTCGGGAAGCTCGACGAGTAAGCGCTCTGTCACACACCGCGCGCCGGGTGAGAGGAACGACTGCGCGTCCTCGTAGTTGCTCTGCATCCGCGGCCCGAACCACTCCAGCCATGTGCGGACCTGCTCTCCCCCTGTGACGAAACCATACGTCTTTCCATGATGCGCATGAAGCCTCGCGACGTGCTCCGCGAGCTGCCGGTGCACGGACTGGACGCCAGCTTCAGTAAGCCGCGCCTCGCCCAGGTGCCGCCCCTTCAGCCGCTCTGTTACTAGGCAGGCGCCTCCACCCGTGACCGCACCAGTCAGATGCCCGTACACCTGCGGCACCGGGAACTCCGTGTTCTCACGCATCCACCGCAGGGCGAGCCACTCGTGCCGCAGGCCCTCGGGTTCATCGCTCCACTTGCAGATAGCGGCGGCCGGCGAGCCATCCGTGATCCACTCCTCCACTCGGCTCACCATGCCGCCCCGGGGAGCGCGGATCTCGACCACTGCGAGCCCGGTGAACCCGCACTCCCGAAGAACCGCGGTTGCTCTCTCTCGTCTTGCCTTCATGAGCTCCGTCACCAATGAAAACGCCCATCCCTTTCGGGATGGGCGTCATTTCCTCGCGAATCGATCGAGTTCCCCCGGCTAATGCACCGAGCACGAAATGCAGGGGTCGTAGGCCCGCACCAGCATCTCCAGCAGCCGCTGCACTTCCTCCTTGGGCTGGTCCGCGACTGTCGGCAGCAGCGCCTGCATTTCCCGGTCGAGGTTCGCGTAGTTCATCCCCGTCGGGATGATGCAATTCGCTTTGGTCAAACGGCCGCGTTCGTCATAGGTGTAATCGTGGATCAGCAGCCCCCGCGGGGCCTCGACCACGCCCACCCCCCGGCCCGGCCGCGGCTTGATGACGATGTCCTCCTCCTGCAGGCCCTCGTTCAGGATCTGCGCGCACGCCGAAATGCTGTCCTCGACGCAGTGGATGATCTCGATCACCTGCGCCACCGTGTTGAGGTACGGGTTGTGTATCGGCGGTTTCAGCCCCAGCGCCTTCATCGCCCCCTGTGCCTCCGGCCTGAGCTGCTTCCAGTTGTTGTTCACCCGCGACAGCGCGCCGACGCGATAGGCGTCTCGGGTCCACTTCACATGTTTCGCGGTCGAATGGGTGACGACGTACTCCTGGATCGCGTCTCGGTAGTTCTCCGCAGTGACCGAACCCGCATCGCTCGAGACGATGTCGCCGCCAATCCACGCGTAATGGTCCGGCTGCCGCAGCGATACGTATTCGGTCTCGCGCTCGAATGCGGGTACTTCCAGCGTCTTGCACAACTCGACCGTCGCCTCCAGATCGGGCCGCAGCGCCACCAGGCGCTCGCGCACCGCGCTGATTTCCGACAGCTTCGGCATCAACGTGAACCCGCCGGGAACCGCCGCCACGGGGTGCGTGTGCCGGCCCAGCACTACCTCGCCCATGTCATAGCCAGTCTTCTTCAGGCGAAATGCCCGCGCCACCGTCTCCGGGCTCTTCTGGATCAGCGGGATGACGCTCTGAAGGCGCAGGAAATCCGGCGCCGCGAGGAAGTACACGTGGAGCGCGTGGCTCGAGATCTGCTCCGCATTCATCGTCAACCGGCGCAGCAGCTTCGTCTGCTTCGATACCTCGATGCCCAGCGCCGCCTCCGTCGCCGTCAGCGACGCATAGCAGTGGCTGACCGCGCAGATGCCACAGATGCGCGTCGCGAGGTGGGCCACTTCTTCCCAGTCGCGCCCGCGCATGAATCCCTCGAAGAAGCGGTTCGCTTCGACCACTTCGAATATCGCCTGCTTCAGGCGGCCGTTCTCGAGCGATGCCAGGATGTTCCCGTGACCCTCTACACGGGTGATGTGGTCGACCCGAATCTCCATGGTTCAGCCTTCCTGGGTTTTTCTTCCGCCTCAGCGATCTTCTTCTCCGGTTCAGCGCGCAGAGAGTACATGCGAAACATACCGAGGATGTCGTCCAGTCGCAGCCCGTGCTCCTGGAGCACGTCCTTCGCCGCGTGCAAGTTCACCTCGTCCATGAGGCCGCGACAGCCGAAGCACCGGTGCCCCTTGCTCGTGCAGATGGCGTTGCAGCCGCAGCGCGTCACCGGCCCCAGGCAGATCTCCCCGCGGTCGTAGACGCACTCGTACTGATTCAGCTTGCACTCGTAGCACACCGCTTCATTTGGCTGGCGATAGGGCCGGCCTACCAGCACGTTCTCCATCACCGCCACGAATTCGTCGGCGTTGATCGGGCAGCCGTGGATGTTGATGTCCACTTGGATCTCGGAGCTGATGGGGCGCACTTCACTCGCCTCGAAGATCCACTGCTTGCCCAGCTCCGAGCCGGCGACGGAGGAGTAGGCATCCCCGTAGACGAGCGCGCGCAGTTCGTCTCGGTTGAACAGATTGCCCTGGCCTTGCACTCCCCCAAGCGTGGCACACGCGCCCAGAGCCACCACGACCTTCGCCTTCTCTCTGATGGCCTTCAAGCGCGCCACGTCGGAGTCGCGGCTGATGCTGCCCTCTATCACGGCAATGTCGAACTGGTCGCTCTTCTCCGAAAGGGCCTCGCGCCATGTCACCACGTCAACGTGCTGCAGGAGCGTCACCAGGGGCATACCAATGCTGAGCACGGTGAGCTGGCAGCCCTCGCAGCAGGCGAAGTCGAAAAACGCTACTCGCGGTTTGTCGGCCACCCGGTTACCTCGCTCTGTTGTAATCTCGACGTCAGCAGACGGCGCGTCCGCGACGCGCTAGATGCTCTCGTGAATGCTGCGCGTTTCCTCGGCCGTAAACACCGGCCCGTCGATGCAGACGCAGCGACCATCTATCTGGCAGTGCCCACACTTACCCATGCCGCACTTCATCCGCCGCTCCAGCGACAGGAATATCTGGTTCTCCGGCACCCGCATGGCGTGCAGCTCCGCCAGCACGAATCGGTACATCACCGGCGGCCCGCACAGGCTCGCGGCAACGCCGTCAGGCTTCACCTTCACCTGCGGGAACAGCGTCGTGACCACGCCCACATGCCCGCTCCATCCCGGCGCTTCCCGGTCCACCGCCACCATGATCTGGTTGCGCTCGTCAGCCTTCCAGCCTTCGATCTCGTCGGTGAACAGGATATCGCCCGGAGCCCGAGATCCGTAGAGCACGATCAGCCGCCCGTATCGGTCGCGGTCTGCCAGGACCGTGTCGATCACCGACCGCAGCGGCGCCATCCCGATCCCGCCGGCTACCATCAAGCAGTCCATCTTCTGCATGCAGCCCATTGGGAATCCGGTGCCGAACGGCCCGCGGATGCCGATGGTGTCGCCCTCTTTCGCCCGGTGCAGAGCCGCCGTCAGGCCGCCCATGTTGCGCACGGTCATCTCGAAACTGCCCTTCTTGGCAGGGGAGGAGCAGATAGAGATGGGCGCTTCGCCATAGCCGAACACGCTGACCTGTACGAACTGCCCCGGCCGGTGATCCAGTTCCTGGCCGTCTGCGAACCGGATCTCGAGCATGCGCTCCAAAGCGGTCAGCTGCTTGGTTCGGATGATGCGTGCGGGCTGGGGCGCGTAGAGGAGGTCCCCGCCGCGCTTGGGATACGATCGGACAAGAGAGGCGGTCAAGCTACCTTCTCCTTTGCTTCGGCGATCACGGAGTTGATCACATCCACCAGGCTGATGCCCGCCGTGCACTGCTGGCTGCATCGCCCGCAGCCCACGCAGAACGGCTGCCCGTGCTCTCTGTTCAGATATACGAACTTGCGGAACCACCGATGGCGCACTCGATCGGGGCGATCGCCGCGGAAGTTGTGGCCGCCGGCCACCAGCGCGAAGTCCGCGAACTGACAGGAATCGTATTGCCGCCAGCGCGAGGCCGTCTCCAGCGTCAAGTCGGCCAGCTCCCGCACGTCGAAGCAGAAGCATGTCGGGCAGACGTTGGTGCAGGTGCCGCAGCCATAGCAGCGCTTGGCGGTGTTCTCCCACGCCTCGCTGCTATACGCGAGATCGAAGAGATCCGGCAGCTCGGCGGCATGAGCGTCGATCTTGAGGATGGTGCGGCGCCTCTTTCGTTCCGGAAACGCCTGGGCGGCCGCTTCGTCATCCTTGCTCGGGCCTCGGGTTTTCGCCGACTTCAGGAGCGCCGAGCCTCTGTCCGTGAGTGCTTCCACCAGGTAGCCTGCCGGGACGGGCGTCATGAAGATATCGGCGCCCTCCCGCGTCGAACAACTGCCGACGGATGTGCAGAAGCAGTACTTGTCCGGCATGCAGTCCACGGCGACGATGGCCGCCGCCTGGCGCCGCGCCCGGTAGTAGGGGTCCTCGACGTTGTTCCTCTTCAGCATGGACCAGTCGAGCTGATTCACCGCCATCAGATCGCATGGATGGATGCCAAAGAGCATGAACGGGTCGCCTGCAACCGCCGAGCTGACCTGCAGCGAGTTCCGCTGTACCGTCATCAGGGGTTCGCGGGACGGCAGAAACGCCTGCTTCGGTGACAACACCGTCCGCACATAATCGAGGCGCACCTCGGCGGCGTCATCGATCCAGGAAAAGGCAAATGACGCCCGCCCCCGCTTCACAGGCGCCATCACCGACGATCTCCCCCTGATCTTCCCCAGCCAGGCCGCCAGGTTCGCAGCGTCCAGAACCGCTTTCTGAGCCATGTACCGATTCCTCAATCGAGGTAGTGATGGGGACTTCGTGCGTCTGTCCGCGCAGCCTCTGTGAATTTCTTCACAGAGCACTTCACGCCTCTTTTCTAGCAATGCGGTTTCTTCCCCTCTCTCTGTCTTCTTTCCGCGATCAGACTCTTTCTTTCACTTTCTCGGCCACTGTCTGACCCAGAGCGAAGCACTGATCCAGCTTTTCCGCATCCGGCACATACACTGACTTCACCCCCGGGGCCGCCAACTCAATCTTCATTTCCCCAAGCGCGGCCTCGAGCTGACCCACTCCCTCCCCGCTCCAGCCATGGGACCCGAACGCGGCTCCGACCATGTCCTTTGGCTTCAGCCCCTTCAGATAGGTCAACACGTCGGCCATTGTCGGGAAGATGGTATTGTTCAGTGTGGGCGATCCAACCACCAGCGCGGCCGCGTCCAGGACCTCCGCCGCCACCTCGCTGCGATGGCTCGCCCGCAGTGGCAGCAGCTTCGCCTCCACTCCCGCCGCGGTAATCCCTTCGGTCACGGCCTTTGCCATTGCCGCTGTGCTCTGCCACATCGTGTCGTAGATGACGACCGCTTTGCGCCTCTTCGCGCCCGCCGCCCAGGACGAGTACAGCTCGACAATGCGGCCCAGTTTCTCACGCCAGATCGGCCCGTGGCTCGGGGCGATGACCTTGATCTCACCCAGCTTCGTCGCCTTTTCGATCGCGCGCGGGATCAACTGACCCAGCGGCATGAGGATGTTGGCGTAGTACTTCGCTGCTTCGTATTCGAGCACGCTGTCATCAATCTCATCGTCGAATCGCTGGCTCGTCGCCAGGTGCATCCCGAAAGCGTCGTTGGAGAACAGGATAGACTTCTGCGGGAGGTACGTCGCCATGCTGTCGGGCCAGTGCAGCATCCGCATCTCGGCGAATGCCAGCGTCATGTTCCCCAGGCTCAGCGTCTCGCCGTCCTTCACCGCCGTGAACTCGCGGTCGAGGTGAAAGTGATCCTTCAGCGCCTTTACGCCCAGCGTCGACGCGAATACCTGCTCGGGGTTCAACGCCGAGATCGCCTGCGGCAAAGCGCTCGAATGGTCCATCTCAGCGTGGTTCGAGACGATATACGAAACGCGGCTCAGGTCGGTCACCGACGCGATACGAGAGAGCATCTCGTCGCAGAACTGGGTCTTCACCGTGTCGATGAGCGCGATCTTCTCCGCTACTACCAGGTACGCGTTATAGGTCGATCCCCGCGGTGTTTCATAGCCATGGAAATCCCGGATCGCCCAGTCGATCGCCCCGACCCAGTAGACGTTTTCTGAAACCTGCACTGCCGGAAAGCTGCTCATGTCCTTCACTCACCTCTGCTGCGCCATCACTCCGGCAGGGCGGCGCGGAAACCGCGCAGCTCTGCCGTTCTCCCGAAGCTTCAGTCGCCTCTGGTGACTTACTCTTGACTGTCATCCGCCGGACTGCTGCTACTTCGCCTCCGCCATCAGCTCGCTCAGAGTCACGAAATGACTGAGTTCCTCCCTGATGATCGCCTCGATCCGATCTCGCCCCAGCCGCGCCGGCACCATGTCCTTCATGCCGGCGTAGAAGACGATCGAGTCCTTCTCCGCCGCGATGCCGATCGCCAGGACTTGCTTCATCGTTTCCTTGCCGGTCAGCTTCTTCGCCGGATCGGCTGTGACATCGAAGATGGTTCGGTCCGCGGTCGCGCGCAGGTAGAGGCTGCTCTCATCATATGGGTCGAATGTCACCGGCCTGCGCTCCTCGTCCGACAGCGCGGCCCTCATGTCAGAGAACACCTTCAGGTGCCCCTGCTCCATCTCCGCCAGTCTCAGGAACGTCGCCGCGGCATCTCGATCAGACTGCTTCTCCGCCGCCAGGCGGTAGAAACGGTCGCCATTCCGTTCCACCTGCTCCGCTATGCTCAATACTTCATCTGCGTTGTACTGAATGCTCATATGACCCTCCGGATTCACCCAGCCAGCCGGCGCCAATCGTTGGGCAGGGGGCTTGCCCCTGCCACCGGGCGAAGCACTCCTCGGGGCGGACATGCGCCTGCCCGCCCCAACCCGCGCCAATCCGCGGACCGCCGTTCGCCCTACTCCCGCTTCCCCAGGTGCGCGTCCAGCATCAGGATCTGCGCCGAATCGCCGACCATCTTCAGCACATGGACGATCTCGTCCGTCTGCTTCTCTTCCTCCACCTGCTCTGTCACGAACCACTGGAGGAAGATGCCCGCGGCGTCATCTTTGTCGGCAGCGGCCTTCCTCACCAGCTCCGCGATCATGGCCGTGACCTTCTGCTCGTGCTTGAACGCGTCCTCGAACGCGGCCAGCGGCGACTTCCAGTCCGTGGGCGGGGCATCGATTGCGGCCAGCGTCACCCGACCGCGCCGATCGTGGATATGCCCGTAGAGCTTCATGGCGTGCCCCAGCTCCTCTTTCGCCTGCACTCCCATCCAGTGTGCAAACCCGCGGAGATTCTTTGATTCGAAGTACGCCGCCATCGACAGGTACAGATACGACGAGTAGTACTCCGCGTTCAACTGCCCGTTGAAGGCGTCCTGCAGCTTGTCACTAAGCATGGACTCCACTCCTATTCCTTGGTCCTGCATATCTATCGCCGCCGGCCGTTTCGGCGGGCGGTCGTTTCGACCTACGGAGATTGCGTCATCACCGGCCGCTTCTTGAGACATGGCGGTCCGTCACGGCGCCGCCTCTGCTCTGTCGCGTGGCTCCAAGTCCGAGGTCGCCGCTATGCACCCTGGGCACCGGCCCATCAGCTCGAGTGAATGGCCGGAGATCTCCCAGCCCTCGAGCTCGGCCGCCGCCTTCTCAAGTGAGACCGGCGGCCGGTACACCACATCCTCAACATGCCCACAGGCCGTACACCGTACGTGGCAGTGCGGCTCGAGCCTGCCGTCGAATCGGCGCTGCCGGCCGCTCACCTCGATCTTCCGAATGAGCCCCTGCTCGGACAGCAGATCGAGGTTGCGGTAGACGGTCCCGAGGCTGATCCGCGGCAACCGGCGACGCGCCAGCCGATACACCTCGTCGCCTGTCGGATGCCCTCGCTCGCGGCTGAGGATCTCGAGGATCGCCCTCCGCTGCCGCGTCATTCGTGTCCCTGACGCCGCTCTGCGTACGTGTCTCATCGCGCGTGGCGGATGCCGATCCGCTTCCTCATAATAGTAACTGCTACTAAATGCGCACTGCTGCCTCGCGCTGTCAACGCCGGCCCTCCGACGAATGTTCAACGGTCCGTACATATCGAAGCGACCGCTGCCGGTACTATGTGCCTGCGGTGGCAGCCGAAATCCGCGAGCAGGATGCCAGGGGTCGTGTTGCCCGACCGACAAGCTCTGATGAAATCGGCGATAATCGGCGTGACCGGCGGATGGTCCAATGACTTTCGCCCAAAGAAGTAGGGGTGAAAGTCATCAGAAGACCAGCGAATGGCTGAAAGAAGACGTTCACCCAATGTTACCTTATTGGGCGAACGTCCATAGAATCAAGGAGACGGGATTGGCACGAACAACCGTGGTTTGGCGACAGGGCATGCATTTCTGCACGTCGACCCAGGCGGGGCAGTTGATGTGTGATGAGTCATCCGAGATAGGCGCGGCCTACCCGTCCTCGCCGGAGTTGCTGATGGCATCTCTGGGGTCGTGCATCGGTTCGGTTCTGGTCTACTTCGCGGAGCGCCACAAGATCGATCTTGAGGGCATGAGCATCGAGCTGGATTGGAAGATCAAAGAGAAGCCCCGCCGAATCGGCGAGATCGACGTCGCCGTCCACGTTCCTCATCATCTTTCCAAGGACCAGGAGACGGTTCTCAGGCGGGTGGCCGAGGAGTGCCTAATTCACAATACTCTCCACATGCCGCCACAGATCAACATGAACCTGTCGGGCACGAAAGAGCCCGCACGCGGGAGCTAGCGGCCGGCGCTATCGGCCGCGGCCAGGCGGCGAGCACAGGAAGGGGGGCAGCTCCATGCTGGACCCAACGATGGACCCAACGGCCTTCGGTTATGGCGACCTCAACTTCTCTTGGGGCGATCACATCTGCGCCATCTACGATGACCCCGGGCAGCAGATGGATGTGGCCATCCCGTTCATGAGGCAGGGCATTCGCGCGGGCCAACGATGCGTCTGGATCTCGGCGCCGAGCGCCGCCCGAAGGTTTCGCGATACCATGACGCGCGCAGGTTGCGACCTGCCCACCTTGGAGGCCTCCGGTCAGTTGGTGGTCATCTCCGACGTGGAGTTCTACCTCAAGGATGGGCTATTCCAGCCCGACAGTTGCATCGCGCTGGCGCGCACCTTGCTAGAGGATGGACAACAGCATGGTTATTCCGCCATGCGGCTCACCGGTGATCCCTCCTGGCTGCAGGAAGGGGCTCTCGACTTCGGTCTCTGGGAGGACTACGAGCACCAGGTGACGCGCGAGATCGCCGACTCTCCGGTAGTCATCCTCTGCCAGTACGACCGCCGGCGGTTTCCTGGTTCGCAGATCGTCACTGCCCTGCTCACGCATCCCATCGTCATCCTCGGCGACAACGTCGCGCGCAACCCGTACTTCGTTCCGCCCCCGACAGACGCGATCGGCCCTCGGGACATCGTCTGATCCTCCGGCGCCCCGAGCATCTGCCTTCGCCGGCAGGACGCTCTCCCTCCGTCCTCGAAGCTGTGCCCTCCGGAGGAGAGCAACCATGGCCAACGAGACAGTTTTCACCCGTTACCAGGGCAACCCCATCATCACCCCCGATCAGGTACCCGGCGCCAATAGCATCTTCAACAGCGCGGTCATCGATTTCGACGGCGCCTATGTCGGCGTCTTCAGGATCGATGGCACCGACGTCGTCTCTCGCCTTCATTTCGGCCGCAGCAAAGACGCCATCAAGTGGGACATCGACCTCCAGCCGCTCCGGATCCCCTGGGACGATCCCGACGGCGAGACGCAGGGCACGGGCTACGACCCTCGCATCACCAAGATAGATGACACCTACTACATCACCTGGTGCAACGACAACCACGGCCCGACCATCGGTCTCGCCGAGACCAAGGACTTCGAGTCCTTCCGCTTCATCGAGAACTGCTTCCCGCCGTTCAACCGTAACGGCGTGCTCTTCCCCCGCAAGATCGGCGGCCAGTACGCCATGCTCCATCGGCCCAGCGACCCCGGCCACACGCCTTTCGGCGACATCTTCTACTGCACCAGCCCTGACCTGGTGTACTGGGGCAAGCATCGCTGGGTCTTCGGGCGGAGGGGCGGTTGGCAATCGGGCAAAGTGGGCCCGGGGCCTGTGCCGATCGAGACGGACGAAGGCTGGCTGATGATCTATCACGGGGTTCGGATCACCTGCAGCGGCTTCGTCTACAGCGCGGGCGCGGCGCTCCTCGACATCGAGAAGCCCTGGAAGGTACTCTACCGGACTCGCAACTACATCCTCGCCCCGACCGAACTCTACGAGCGCGTCGGTGATGTCCCCAGCGTCGTCTTCCCCGTCGCCACATTGCTCGAGAAGAAGACCGGCCGTCTCGCGCTTTACTACGGCTGCGCCGACACCTGCGTCGGCCTCGCCTACGCTCAACTCAGCGACCTCATCGAGTTCACGAAGAAGAATAGCTTCTGACGCCTGGCTGCGATTCGCGGGATCTCGGCCGGCGCGTCTGATCTCTGCTCGGGGAGGAGCACCCACATGTCGCATCCCGACGCTGAAAGGCTCTTCGCCCTCGACGCGGCGCTGCGGGCGGAGGCCGACGCTGTGTTGGCCGACTCGGGCATCGGCTCAGTGCTCGAGGATGCCGGCTATATGGCAGTCGGCTCCTACGCCATGCGCACGATGGTCTGGCGGGACCTGGATTTCGAGCGCCACGCCGAGCCCGACTGGGATTTTCACTGGCAGATCGGCACGCGACTGGCCGAGACAGGCTGGTGCGTGCGCCTTCAATGCGTCGATGTCTACCGCGAGCAGTGGATGGACTTCGGCTACTACTGGGGCGTGCGAGTGGCCCCGCCCGGTCGTTCGAAGCCGACTCCGCCGGGAGATCCGACCGTCTGGAAGCTTGATATATGGATGGCGCGCCCCGCTGAGTTCGCCACGACGGCGCCGCTGCGCGCCAAGTGGGCGTCACTCATGACCGAAGAGTCGCGCTCTGACATCCTCGCGATCAAGGAAGCAGCGCATCAGTGGCCCGAGTACCGCAAATCGCTGCTCTCCATCCACGTCTACGAGGCCGTGCTCGAACACGGCGTGCACGGTGTCGATGAGTTCCGGGAATGGTGGAGGGACCACTACACCGAGGCGCCAAGAGTGTGAATCACTTTTGCTCGCGCCATGCGTCAGTATCATAGAGCGCGTGGAGGCGCCGCCGTGCGACTCGATGATGCGGAACTCGTAGGTAGGACCTTCGCCGGCGATTGGGCGGCTTACTCTGACCTTGTCGGCCGGTATCGCGATGCTGTCTTCGGCGTCGCCTATCACCACCTGGGCGACTTCGACGAAGCGGAGGACGCGGCCCAGGAAGTCTTCGTCCGCGCCTACGTCCGCCTAAAGCAGCTCCGTGACGCTGCCCGCTTCGCCCCGTGGCTGCATCGGATCGCGAGCAGTATCTGCGTCGACATCCTCCGGAGGCGAACGCATGACGTCATGGCACTAAACGCGGAAGAGCCGGAAGCCGCATCCGCCGATCGCGACCTTGAGCAAACTGCGGCCCGCGTCACGGTCAAGCAGGCCCTCGCAAAGCTGTCCGAGAGATTCCGCCTCACCGTCACACTTTACTACATCAACGGCTACTCCCACGGCGAGATCGCCAGCTTTCTCCAGGTTCCGGTCAACACTGTCCGCACCCGCCTCCAGCGCGCCAAGAAGCAACTGCGTCAGGAGATGCTCACCATGGTTGACAATGTGCTGAAAAAAGAGCGGCCGGGTGAGGGGTTTGCACAGGAAGTTGAGAAGCGCGTCTTCACCTACGAGGCCACGGACTCCAGGGGGTTCGTCATCACCGGCATCTCTGAGGCAGACTCGGCCGACACGCTCGTTCAGCGGCTGCGCGACAAGGGGTACTACGTCCAGAAGGTCGAGTCCGGGACTGGTACTCCACCTGGCGAGCCGGACGTCGAGCCCATCAAGCGTGTTGCGCACGTGACCCTCGATCAAGGAATCCGAGATCGCGCTGATGCCATCCGAGTGCTACGCCACGAATCACAAGTGCTGGTGCGGTACCTGATCGACGGTGAATGGCACGAGGTAATGTCCATCCCGGCTTACGTGTGGCCTCCCTTTCGCGCCTACCTC
>JBEKKD010000005.1:0-28442 GCA_050010895.1 Armatimonadota bacterium | reverse complement strand
CCTGCCCAACCCGTACAGCGGTGGGGCGGCGCCGGGAAGGCGTGATTCCCGCCTGAGTCGGGCAGGCATCGCTTCCGCCTTCGCTGAAGCTTCGGCGGACAGGCCGCTCGGAACGACGGAGGGGGCTTGCGTTACGACTCGGGTCGCATCTGGGGGAAGAGGATGACGTCGCGGATGGATGGGGCGTCGGTCAGGACCATCACCAGGCGGTCTATGCCGATGCCGAGGCCGCCGGTGGGGGGCATGCCGTATTCGAGAGCGCGGAGGAAGTCCTCGTCCATGGGGTGAGCTTCGGCGTCGCCGGCGGCGCGGGCCTTCACTTGCTGCTGGAAGCGGCGCCGCTGCTCATCGGGGTCGTTCAGCTCGGAGAACGCGTTTCCGAGCTCCATTCCCGCGATGAAGACCTCGAATCGCTCGGTCAGATCGGGATTATCGGCCCGCGCCTTGGCCAGCGGTTAGATGGGGGTCGGGTAGTCGGTGACGAAAGTCGGCTGAATGAGCGTGGGCTGGACGAATTCCTCGAAGATGTTATTGACCATAGTGCTGAGATGCAGCTCCGTGCCGGCAGGCAGCCCGAGCCTGGCGCAGGCCTGGCGAGTGGCGTCTTCGGACTGCAGCATCTCAGGTTCGATCCCCGCCTTCTCCGCGATCGCGTCGATCAGGCTGATGCGCTGCCACGGCGGGGTCAGGTCGGCCTGGTGGCCCTGGTAGGAGATGGCGAGCGTGCCGATGGTATCGCGAGCGGCCTGCGCGACCATTTCTTCGGTGAGCACCATCACGTCGCGGTAGTCGGCATAGGCCTGGTAGAGCTCGAGGAGCGTGTATTCCGGATTGTGGCTGGTGGAAATGCCCTCGTTGCGGAGAACGCGCCCGATCTCGTAGACCTTCTCCAGCCCGCCGACGACCAGCCGCTTGAGGTAGAGCTCGGTGGCGATGCGGAGGTAGAAGTCGAAGTCGAGGGCATTGTGGTGGGTGATGAAGGGGCGTGCGAGCGCGCCGCCGGGGATGGGCTGTAAGAGAGGCGTCTCGACCTCGAGAAACCCTTTGCTATCGAGGAAGCGGCGGATGGAGCTGACGATGCCCGTGCGGACCAGGAAGATGCGGCGAGAGTCCTGGTTGGCGATGAGATCGAGGTACCGCTGGCGGTATCGGATTTCGACGTCCTTGAGGCCGTGCCACTTCTCGGGCGGCGGGCGGAGCGCCTTGGCGAGGAGGGCGTATAAACCGACCTCCACCGTCACCTCGCCCGTCCGGGTGCGCAGGACCGTGCCCGAAGCGCCGATCAGGTCTCCGGTGTCGAGGTCGGCGAGCCCGTGGTACTGATCTTCTCCGAGCCGGTCGAGTTTGAACAGGAGCTGTATGCGGCCGGAGGCATCGTTGAGGTCGGCGAAGGTGGCTTTGCCGTGTCGGCGCTGAGTTCCAAGGCGGCCGGCGACGCTGACCTGTTGGCCGTCGAGCGAGGCGAAGTCGTCGTGGATGCGAGCGGCGAGGTGAGTGCGATCGTACTTGGTGGATCGGAAAGGGTCGCTGCCGGATGCGCGCAGGCGAGCCAGCTTCTCTCGACGCTGGTGAACCAGTTCGTTCTCGTCTCTCTCGATGTCGCCAGCTTCAGGCACGTGTAGTTGATCCGGTGGGAAGGGAATCTGCGACCTCAGCCGCCGATGGACAGGATGAGGTAGGTGCGAGGGCCGCCCGGGGCCTGCACTTTGACTTTGGCGCCGGCCTTGTGGCCGATGAGGGCTTCGCCGAGGGGCGACTGGTTCGAGACGCGATGCTCGGCGGGATCGGCCTCGAGAGCGCCCACGATGTAATAGTCGTTGTCCTCGCCGGTGGCGACATCCCGCAGTCTGACGTGCGAGCCGACGGCGACGCGGCCGTGGTCGTGCGGGCCATCGACGATGGCCGCGTTATGCAGCAGGTACTCGAGGGTTTCGATGCGACCCTCGAGTTGGGACTGCTCGGCTTTCGCGGCCTCGTACTCGGAATTCTCGCCGATCTCGCCGAACTGCTTGGCCTCGCGGATGCGATCGGCGACGCGTTTGCGCGCGACCGATTTCAGTTCATCGAGTTCGGCCGTCAGCTTCTTCAGACCTTCAGCAGTGAGGACAGTGTCCTGCTTTGCCATCCCACTTACTCCAGACCACAGCGACTGAACGGCGGTGAAGCCTGTGTCTTTCGGGATCACGCCCGCCCCAAACACAAACACTGACCTTCTCCTGGAAGCCAGAAGCGATCAGTGCTATCGTAGGGTCTCGGAAACGATCTCACGGTAGCACAAAGACCGTCACACGTCAATTCGCCCACGCACGCGGAAACGGACAAGCGGCGTCGGGCCCTGGTTCCGGGACCGATGCGCCTGTATTACGTACTTGCCACGAAATGGCGGGATTTGTGGGGTGATCGAAGCGCCGCGGGGCGAAATGGTATTGGATATGTCTCGTTGTTCCGCCATTCGTGGCGTGCTATAATCCGACAGCAGGGGCGAAGTCGCATTCCGGGGCCGGCAGGAGACCAGTGGAAAAGACGACGTGGACGGCTAAGCAGGCAGAGGCGATCATCAACGAGATCGAGACGGTCATTGTCGGGAAGCGCCAGGTGGTGGAGCTAGTGGTGATCGGCTTGCTCTGCAATGGGCACATCCTGATCGAGGACATCCCCGGGGTGGGCAAGACGATGCTGGCGAAGGCGCTGGCGGGCGCGCTCGGGGGAAGCTATCACCGGATCCAGTTCACGCCGGACCTTCTGCCTGCGGATATCACGGGCACGTCCATCTTCAACCAGAAGACCGCGGAGTTCATCTTCCGGGAAGGGCCGGTCTTCACGAACATCCTGCTGGCAGACGAGATCAACCGGGCGACGCCGAAGACGCAGTCGAGCCTGCTGGAGTGCATGGAGGAGTTTCAGGTCACCACCGACGGGCTGACGAGGCAGCTCGATAGGCCGTTCTTCGTGATGGCGACCGAGAACCCGATCGAATATAGAGGCACGTACCCGCTGCCCGAGGCGCAGCTCGACCGGTTCCTGATGAGGATCAAGATCGGTTACCCGACGCCGGAGGACGAGGTGATGGTGCTCGACCGGCAGATGAAGCGGCACCCGATCTTCTCGGTGAAGCCGGTGGTCGAGAGGGAAGAAGTGCTGGCGATGCAGGAAAATGTGAAGGACGTCTTCATCGAGCCGTCGCTGAAGCAGTACCTGGTGGACCTGGTGTGGGCGACGCGAGAGCATCCGATGCTGAGCCTGGGGGCGAGCCCGCGAGCGTCGCTGGGCCTGCTGCGCGCCGGGCAGGCGAGAGCGGCGCTGCAGGGCCGCGATTACGTGCTGCCCGATGACATCAAGACGATCGCGTCGGCGGTGCTGTCGCATCGCCTGTTCTTGAAGCCGGAGGCGAGAGTGCGCCAGGCCGATCCGCAGCAGATCGTCACGGAAGTGCTGGATCAGGTTACGGTACCGGCGGCGTAAGAGAGCAATAGAGAATAGAGAATAGAGGGCTGTGGAAGACCGCCTGACGAACATTATCGTCCGCCTGCCTGCGTTCCTCCTGGCGATCATCCTCCACGAGTTGGCCCACGGCTATGTCGCCTATCGGCTGGGGGATGATACTGCAAAGAGGGCGGGGCGGCTGACGATGTCGCCGATGGCGCACCTCGATCCCACCGGCACATTAGTTTTCCTCGTCTCGGCGTGGGCCGGCGTGGGCTTCGGATGGGCGAAGCCGGTGCCGGTGGTGACGGCCAACCTGCGCAATCCCCGCCGCGACGACATACTGGTGAGCATCGCGGGGGTGACGGCGAACCTGGCACAGGCGATCGTGTGGGCGGTTCTGTTCAGGCTGGCGCTGGCGGCCGCCACCGCGGCAGGCGGCGGACTCGCAGTCACGCTGGCGCGCTTCTGCATGATCGGGGTCGAGATCAACGTCCTGCTGATGATATTCAACCTGCTCCCGATACCGCCGCTGGACGGTTCGCATGTGGCGGTGAGAGTGTTCGGCATCAACGACCCGTACGTGGTCGAACGAATGCGGTTCATCGGGCTCATCGTCCTCTTCGGGCTGCTGATGACGGGAGCATTCAACACGGTATGGTACGCGGTGGGCGACCCGATCGTGAGGGTGATGACGGGGATGTAGGTGTCGGGGGCGGTCGAGCCACATCCCACGGGGTGCGGCACTTGCCATCCCAGGGGTGACGTACTAAGATGGGTCGCAGGTCACGGACTGCGCCCTTTTCATCCGGATTGGGCGCGTCTGCATGAGATGCGCAGACTAACGAGTGTACGGGAGGTTGGGCAATGTCGGAATCCATGCGGTCCACCTGGCGTAACAAGGTCGGCCTTGCCGAGATGCTCAAAGGCGGGGTGATTATGGACGTCACCACCGCGGAGCAGGCGAAGATTGCGGAGGAGGCGGGCGCGACTGCGGTGATGGCATTGGAGCGGGTGCCGGCCGATATCCGGGCGCAGGGCGGAGTGGCGCGCATGGCCGACCCGGTGAAGATCAAGGAGATCATGGCGGCGGTGACCATTCCGGTGATGGCGAAGGCGCGCATCGGGCACTTCGCGGAGGCGCAGGTGCTGGAATCGCTGGGGGTCGACTTCATCGACGAGAGCGAAGTGCTGACGCCGGCGGACGATCAGTACCACATCGACAAGCATCTGTTCAAGGTGCCATTCGTGTGCGGCTGCCGGGATCTCGGAGAAGCGCTGAGGCGGATCGGCGAGGGCGCGGCGATGATCCGCACCAAGGGCGAGGCCGGCAGCGGCAACATCGTCGAAGCGGTGCGGCACATGCGCACGGTGATGTCGGAAGTGCGCCGCCTGACGACGCTGCGATCGGACGAGCTGATGACGGCGGCGAAGAACTTGCAGGCGCCGTACGACCTCGTGTGCGAGGTGGCGAAGATAGGCAAGCTGCCGGTGCCGAACTTCTCCGCGGGCGGAATCGCCACGCCGGCGGATGCGTCGCTGGTGATGCAGTTGGGCGCGGAGGCGGTGTTCGTGGGGTCGGGGATCTTCAAGTCGAATGACCCGGCGGCGCGGGCGAAGGCGATCGTGGAAGCCACCACCTACTTCGACAAGCCGGAAGTCGTGGCGCGCGTCTCTGAGGGCATCGGGGAAGCGATGCCGGGACTCGATATCTCGAAGCTGGATGAGAAGGAACTGCTGCAGACCCGCGGGTGGTAGCGGCAGCAGTGTCAGCGGACCGGGCGGGAGCCGAAGGCGACAAGACGGCACGAGTTCCGGGGTAGACTAGTGTAGCGTCGCCGACGGGTGGCGCGAAGAGATTGGAGGATCCTCCATGAAGGAAAAAGTCGAGGCGGCTCTGGCGGAGATTCGGCCCGCGCTGCAGCAGGATGGCGGTGACGTCGAGTTGGTCGAGGTCACCGACGAGGGAGTCGCCAAGGTGCGGCTGACCGGCGCGTGCCACGGATGCCCGATGGCGCAGTTCACGCTGCAGATGGGCGTCGAGCGGGTGCTGAAGAATGCGGTGCCGGAGCTGACGGCGGTGGAAGCGGTCGCGTAGCTCGAGACACATAGATGGTGAGTACTGACGGCGGGCCACATGGCCCGCCGTTTGGCATTTCCTGCTTCGGCGGAGTGCGAGGGGCCGGCGTTTCGATCGGCGAAGGTGGGGCGAACGCGCTATGAGAGGGAGTGCCGGCGGAAGTGCGATCCGGAGGCGAGCGGAAGAGCGGGGGATGCCGCTGGCCGACGCGGCAGAGGATTCCGACCGCGGTGAGGATAAACGGATAGCGATGGCGGGTGGGCGCGACACCGACCTCACGCGGCATCGACAGAAGTGATCTCAAGTAAGGTCTTACTCGCGGGAGCAATATCCGAGCATGGCATCGAGTGACAGACTGCATTTCGAGGAGCGCGAGAGGTATTGGCTGGTTGTGGACGCAGGCGCTCCTTCCTGGCTGGCGACGAACGAGGACGGTGCGTGGGTGTTGCGGCAGTTGCGCGCGGGCGAGGCGCGGGGCGAGGTCGGCCGCAAGTATGCCGCGCGAGCGGGGGTGAGTCTCAGTAGAGCGGCGCATCTGATAGACCGATTCGCTGCGGAAGCAGAGGCATTCGTCGCACCACCGGCACGGACTCCCTACCGCGGCCGAGCCCATTACCTCCAGCCGGATCGATTGAGGGAGATCTGGCTGCACGTCACCGACAGATGCAATCTGGCGTGTCGACACTGCCTGGTTTCGTCGAGCCCACAGCGAGATGACGGCGTTCCCGCCGACGCACTTCGCGGGTTCATCCGCCAGGGCTGCGACCTCGGCGCGGACACGGTGTATCTCACCGGCGGCGAGCCGCTGCTCAGGAGCGATCTGCCGGAGCTGCTGCGCGAGATCGTGGTGGGATTCGGCGCGACCGCGGTGGTGATGACAAACGGGACGCTGATGGACGAGGAGCTGGCGGGGAGGCTGTCCGACCTGCCGAGGGAGCGGCTGTACCTGCAGGTCAGCCTGGACGGCGCGTCGGCGGCGCTGAACGATGCGCTCCGGTCGCCCGGAAGCTTCGAGGGCGCGACGCGGGGGATCAGGAACGCGGTGGTGGCGGGCCTGAATGTCACAGTGGCCACGGTGGCGCTGAGGCGGAATCTGCAGGACTTGGCGGCGATCGCGGGCCTGGCAAGCGGACTGGGGGTCAGGCAGCTTCACCTGATGTGGCAGCACGTCCGGGAACGGGGAGCGCGGTTGAAGCGGGCCTCGCTGGAGGACATCGATGCGGCGCTGACACGGTTGATGACGCAGGCGGATGAGACCGGCCTGGTCATCGACAACATTGAAAACGTGCGCCGGATGGTCAACGGCGACCCGAATATCAAGTACGATCTCTCGAACGCGTGTTGGGACAGCGTAGCGATTCACGCCGATGGACGGGTGTACCCTTCGGCCTGCCTGGTCGGGATCGATTCGGAGGCGGGGGGGTCGCTGGTACGATCATCGCTTCGGGAGGTGTGGCTGGAGTCCGAGCGGTTCCATGCGCAGCGGGCGAGGAGCGTGATCGACCTACCCGATGTCGGGAGCGACCCGCTGCGATTCCTGCACGGGGGCGGCGACCCGGAGCAGGCGTTCTTCGCGGGGAGGAATGGGGGGGCGCTTCGGCCGCGGGCTGTCGAAGCACCGGACGGCGGTGGCGCTTCGGCAGCAAGCTACCGAAGCAACGAGAAAGCAACGGGCAACGGCCACCCACCGATCGACCCATACCTGCCTCTGCATCGGCTGCTGGCGCGGAGGGTGATCGATGCGACGGTCGCCGAGCGCAGGCGACTGATGGGAGATATGCCCGTGGGTCCGGTCGTGTACCAGATCATGGGCGAGGACGGGTACGGGTGCCCGACGGAGGCGGGAGTTCGGAACGGGGGCGAGCATTCGGTCGATTTCGTGCACTCCAACTGCGTGCTGATCCAGGATGTGATCGCGAAGGCGCGGGCGCAGGTCCAGAGGTACTACAGTGAGGCGACGCGCGAGCCGAAGAGCGAGATCTGTTCCCCGGTGGCGGTCGATCCGCGATACCTGTCCCATATCCCGGATGAGGTAGTGGCGCGGTCGTATGGATGCGGAAGCCCGGTGTTCGCGGCCGACTTGCAGCCCGGCGAGACACTGGTCGATCTCGGTTCCGGAGCAGGGCTGGAGTGCTTCATCGCGTCGCGGCTGGTGGGGCCGCAGGGCCGGGTGATCGGCGTTGACATGACGGACGAGATGCTGTCGTTCGCGACCAGCGCGCGAGAGCGAGTGGCGGAACGACTCGGTTATGACAACGTGCGCTTCGAGCGCGGTCTGCTGGAAAGCATCCCGCTCCCGGATGGATGCGCGGACGCGGTGATTTCGAACTGTGTGATCAACCTGTCGCCGGAGAAGCTGCGCGTGCTGGCGGAGATCCGGCGGGTGCTGAAGCCCGGCGGCCGGCTGGTGATCGCCGATATCGTCAGCGAACGGCCGCTGCCCGCGAAGATCAGATTCAACCCGCGGCTGCGGGGGGAGTGTATCGCGGGCGCGCTGACGGAGTCGAAGCTCGCACTGATGCTGGAGAAGCTGGGCCTAACGGACGTGGCGGTGCTTAGCAGAACGCCATGGCGTACTGTGGACGGGGTGAACTTTGATAGCGTCACCGTGCGGGCGTGGAATCGTGCGGATTCGGAGCCAGCGCCGTACATCACCCCGGCGCGGCGACACCTGCGGGACTGCATGGTCTGCGGAGCGCCGCTGGAGTACCTGGCCGCGGAGAAGGGTCTGACGTGCCACTACTGCAGTGGAGTTTTCTCGGCGAACGCGCAGTGCAAAGAGGGTCATTTCGTGTGTGACGAGTGTCATGTTGGCGACTACCTGGAGTTCATTCGGTCATTCTGCGCGCGGTCGAGAGAGACCGATCCGGTCGCGCTGTTCCTGGTGATGAGGCGCTCGAGCCTATTCCCGGTGCATGGGCCGGAGCACCACACGCTGGTGCCGGCGGCGTTCCTGACGGCATATCGGAACCAGTTCGGGGAGCCGTCGGATGAGCGATTCGAGGGCGCGCTGGAGCGGGCGAGCAAGCTGCCGGGCGGGACCTGCGCGTTCTGGGGAGGGTGCGCGGCTGCGCTCGGCATCGGGATAGCGTACTCGACGATCCTGGGCGCAACGCCGCTAACCGGCCAGGAGCGGGGAACCGTGCAGGCCACGGTGAGCCGACTGCTGGACGAGATTGCGCGGCTGAACTCGCCGCGGTGCTGCCGCCGGGAGAGCTACCTCGCGCTGAAGCTGGCGTGCGATCTGTCGGGTGAGCACCTGCCTCATGCCATCACGACCGAGGCCGAGGCGACCTGCGACCAGGTGAAACTGAACCACGAGTGCGTCGGGCCGAAATGCCCGCTGTTCCCGAAGACGACGCGGCAACCGCGGGAGATACCGGTGCGCGGCCGGCGGGTGAAGAGGGCGCGCAAGTAGGTAGGTAGCGACCTCGCGCCAGCGAAGTACTGCGCTATGAAGGCATGGTTCCTGGTGGGGCCGCGCGAGCTGAAAGCGCGTGAGATTCCCGATCCGATCCCGAGCGAAGAGCAGGCGGTCGTGCGCGTGCGCGCGGTCGGGGTGTGCGGGTCCGATACCGAGGCGTTCATCGGGCGGCACCCGCTGCCGAACTACCCCCGACTGCCGGGGCACGAGTTCGCAGGAGAGGTGGTCGCGGTTGCGCCGGGCTGGGCAGGGCCGCCGGTGGGGACACGGGTGGCCGTCGACCCGGCGCTGTCATGCGGCGAGTGCTATGCATGCACGCAGGGGCGGCATAACTGCTGCTCCTCCGTCTCGATCGCGGGCGTGCACCGGCCGGGAGCGATGGCCGAATATGCGCTCTGCCGGGCCTCGCAGCTCTATCCCATTCCCGGCTCGATGACCTTTGCCGCTGCGGCGACAGTTGAGACGCTGAGCATCGGCTGGCAGGCGGTGACCAGGGCGCAGGTGAAGGAAGGCGACCGTGTGGTGGTGCTGGGCGCGGGGCCGATCGGGCTGTGCTGCATGATGATGGCGCGGCTGAAGGGGGCGAAGGTTCTGGTGTCCGAGATCTTGGGGTGGCGGCGGGCGCTCGCGGGAGAACTCGGAGCGGATGCGCGCGTCGATCCGAACGCGGAGCCTGTGAGCGACAGGGTGCAGGCGTTCACCTCGGGCTATGGGGCGCATGTGGTGATGGATGCGACGGGGGAGGTTGAGGGCGCGGAGTTGGCGTTCAAGCTCGTCGGATCGGCCGGGCGGGTGGCGATCCTGACCCTGGTGGCGGAGCCGATGCGGGTCGAGCCCTGGCAGTTGGTGAGGCAGGAGTTGACGGTGGTGGGGTCGCGGTTAAGCCTGGCGGACTTTGGCGAACTGATCGACCTTGCCGCATCCGGGAAGGCGCCGATAGGTCGGCTGGTGAGCCATCGGTATGCGTTCGAGGAGGCGCCGAAGGCGTTCGCGGATTCGCACGAGAGACCGGAGGGGTTCGTGAAGGCGGTGGTAGAGAGCAGGTGATCGCTGAGGCCTCGGCGCCGAAGCGCCGGGGGCCGGGGGTCGAAGAGCGCGGGCCGGGCAGGAGCATGACGAGTTGCATTGGGGCGGGCTCCGTGCGACCTCAGGCCTGATCTGATCGACCACCACGTCCGTGGAGCGCAAAGGGACGGGGCGCCGGAAGGGCCGCGTCGCCCTTGCGGCCGGGCCTGCGGCTGTGCTATACTCACTGTGGTTCATGGCCCCGGCCCGTTTGGCGGGGTGTCTTTCACTTTACAGGCCACAGCCGCCGGTCTACGAGCGTGCTCGCGTGCCAGCGCAGCGAATTGGAGGGCTCAGTGAAGCGCACTTTTCAACCACACCGGCGGCGCCGTCTTCGGACGCACGGATTCCGGGCACGCATGAGCAGCGTGGGCGGGCGCAATGTCCTCCGCCGCCGCCGCGAGAAAGGGCGCATTCGCCTGGCGCCCGGATTCTCCAGATAGGACCTATTGTTGGAGCGACTCCGCCGGAAGACGGAGATCAACCGAGTGTTCGAGGAAGGCCGGCGGCTTTACTCGCCCTGGGTTGCGTTGCAGGCGTACCAAAGGCCGCCCGGAGTGGATTCGGAGGCAGGGCCGCGGCTGGCAGTGGTGGCGGGAAAGCGGTTTCGAGGGTCGGTGGCGAGGAACCGCGCGAGGCGGTTGCTGAGAGAGACCTGTCGGATCGCGCTGGGCGAGAGCCGGGGGCCATGGGATCTGATACTGATCGCCCGAGTGGAGGTTCTGGACATCCCGTTTGCCGAGCGACTGCGGGTGCTCGCTTCCCTGCTGCGCCAGGCCGGGGTGCTGTCGGAAGAGGTGGAGGCAGCGTGAGTCGCAGTCACAGCGCCATCGGCCCGCTGCCGAGCCCAAAGGTAGCCGCTGCTGTATGAACACGTGCCTGAGCGCTAATCGCCGCACAGGAATCGCGGCTCGCGCTGCGATCTCTCTGGTGCGGACCTACCAAGGCTGGATCAGCATACTCAAGCCCAAGACCTGTCGCTATCATCCGTCCTGCTCTGAGTACGCGGCGAGCGCTATTGCCGCGCGGGGTCTCCTCCGCGGGAGCTTGCTCGCGGCCTGGCGGCTGCTGAGATGCAATCCGTTCTCGGCAGGAGGCTACGACCCCGGGCCGTGGGCCGCCGATCACGCGCATTCTCCGGACGGTGCCCCTGGAAGCGACCAGAGCCAATGAGGAGACTGTGGCCGCTGGCTCTTCTTCTCATTCTCTTGCCGCTCTTGGCCGGTTGTTTTGGTCCGGGGGCGGTCGCGCTTCCCCTCGACCAACTGTCCTCGATTCGCGATCAGTTTGAGGAGTTGGACAACGCCGACCGTGCCGCCATCGACGAGAAGCTGACGACTCTACGGCAGGAGGTGGAAACCGAAGCGGAGAGCAAAGACAGGGCCGTCCAGGCCGAAGCATCCAGAAAGCGGCTACTCGTCGCATACTGCTGGGAGCGCCGCGGCGATTTCTCAGACGCCGAGACCAGTTATATGCAGGCGGCGCGTAGCCCCTACGGTTCCGTTGCGCTGTTCCGGACTGCACAGATTGGCGAATACCGCGCAGCCAAGGCCGCCGCTGACGCTGAAGACCCGAACCTCGAATCGGATCGCCGGGAAGAGGCGAGTCAGCTCGCGAAGCTCGAGCGCCAGAAAGCGCAGAAGGCCCTCGAGCAGGTCTACAACATGTCGCCCGAGAGCAAGGTGCTGTTGCGCGATCCCTCGGTGGCCTCGCTCCCGCTGAGCGCTTGGCGCACGGTCAACCTGCGCTACGAAGCCTATAGAAGGCTCGACGAGTACTACCGCGAGAAGCCGTCATACCAGGCTATGGCGTTCCTGGTGAAGTTGTGCGGCGGCAGACAGGAACTGGCAGGCAAGGCGAAACGGAGCTATCCCTACGTCTTCGCGATAGTGCTGATCGCGGTGCTAGCCAAACTGATCACCACTCCCCTTACGGCTGCCCAATTCCGATCGATGCGCAAGCTTCAGATAGTCCAGCCACATCTGAAGAAGCTCCAGGACAAGCACAAGGACGACAAGCAGGCGATGGCGCGGGCCCAAATGGACCTGTTCAAGGAGCACAAGGTCAACCCCGCGGGCTCGTGCTTGCCGATGCTGATCCAGTTCCCGATACTGATCTGGGTGTACTACGCGATCAGGTACTTCGTCTTCCAATTCGAGGGAGTGCATTTCCTCTATGTGAAGAGCCTGGCAGACCCGGACGTGGTCACCGTGAGCGGCATGCCTGTGCCGGGTCCGCTACTGATCCTGTACGGCATCAGCATGTATTTCTCGCAGAAGCTCCTCGCGCAGCCGACGGCGGCGCCCGAGCAGCAGCAGCAGCAAAAGATGATGGCGTACATGATGCCGGTATTGCTCCTGTTCGTGCTGAAGAGCCTGCCTGCTGCATTCATCTTGTACTGGCTGCTGCAGAACATGCTGATGACCGGCCACCAGTGGCTGATTATGCGCCCGCAGCGGGAACTGGCGGCCGCGGCCGAGAGCGTGACCACAGTAGCCGAGTCAGTCGGGCCGCCGCCTGAGGCCATCCAGAAGCTGTCGCAGGGGAATGGCGGCGGGAAGAAGAAAAAGAAGCGCCGATAGCGAGACGGGGGCCGTGCCGAAGGCGCGGAGGTGGTGTTTGGGCCCTGAGCTGCCTCGAGACGGGGGGTCATGGAGGCGTGACGAATGAGATCCATTGAGCAGGCCGGTCGAAACGTCGAAGAAGCCGTGCAGGCCGCTCTGAAGGCGCTGGGTGTGACGCGAGAGCAGGCCGACATTGAGGTGCTGGCCGAGGAAACCCGCGGCTTGCTGGGGATTCTGGGCCACACTGAGGCGAAGGTTCGGGTGACGGCGAAACCCGGCGTAGCCGACGAAGCCGTGGCGGTTCTCTCCCGGATCCTCCATCACATGGGGATCGACGCGACTCCCGAGATCACCGCAGACGACGCTGACGCCGTTCAGATCAACATCCGCGGCGGCTCCGATCTGGGCCTCCTCATCGGGAAGCGGGGACAGACGCTGGCCGCGCTGCAGTTGATCACGGCGATGATCGCCAACCGCCAGCAGCCGGCCGAACTGCGGAAGAAGGTCATCCTGGACGCCGAAGGATACCGCGAGCGGCGGGAGCGGGCGCTGACGTCAATGGCTCAGAGCGCCGCCGAACGCGCCAAACGCACCGGCCGGGAGGTACGGCTGGAAGCGCTGACGCCGCGTGAGCGGCGCATCGTGCATATGGCGCTCGCCGACGACCCAGGTGTGTCCACCCGCAGCGAGGGCGAGGACCCCGAGCGGATCGTCATCGTCACCCCGCGGCGTGGACGCTGAGCCGCGCACTGCCGCCCGAATCGCCGGCCCATGGCCACTGACGCGCCCGACGACCGCATGGCGCAGTGGCAGCGCGCCTTGCTTGACGGCGCAGCCGACCTGGGCATCAGCATTCCCCCCGAATGGTCAGACGCGTTCCGTACGCATTTCGAGATGTTCCTGCTGCACAATCCCCGCGCCGGACTCACGACCATAACCGATCCAGTCGAGATCGCGGTCAAGCACTTTCTCGATTCCCTGGCCGGCCTGCTGGTGCGGGAGATCAGAGATGGCGAACGGGTGGCGGACGTGGGCTCAGGTGGGGGCTTCCCGGGAGCGGTGTTCGCCGCCGCTCTGCCGCAAGCGCGCTACACGCTGATCGAGTCGAACCGGCGGCGCGCAGCGTTCCTCCGCGCGCTTGTGGATGCCCTCGGGCTGGAAAACACCGCGGTGATCGCCGAGCGCGCGGAGCAGACAGGCCGCGACCCGGGTCACCGGGGCAGCTACGATCTCGTCCTGAGCCGAGCTGTCGCGCCCCTGCGTGTGCTACTCGAATACTGCCTGCCGCTGGCAGCAGTCGGAGGCCACATGCTAGCCTACAAAGGGCCGGAGGCCGAGAGCGAGGTGACTGAAAGCGCAGACGCCCTGTCCGCGCTCGGAGGCCGTGTCACGGAGTTGCGCGGCCTATCGCTCCCTCAGCATATGGGTGAACGCGTCCTCGTGCTCATCCAGAAGACGGCGCCGACGCCCGACCGCTACCCCCGACGTCCGGGAACGCCGGCGAAGCGACCCCTGTAGCCGAGAACCCGCTTCAGCCTGCCAGCGCCTCCCGTGCCTTCGGCACCGTATCCTGTGGCTTGACGTTGTACCACACGTGCGTGATTCTCCCGCGCTCATCCACCAGAAACGAGGAGCGCGTGATTCCCTTGAACACGCGGCCGTACATCGACTTGTCGCGCCAGACGCCGTAGGCATCGGCCACGCTGTGATCCAGGTCAGAGAGCAGAGGGAAACCGAGGCCGTACTTCTCGTCGAACTTCTTCTGCTCCTCCGGCGTATCGGGGCTGATGCCGACCACGGCAATACCAAGATCGTTCAGGTCGGCGCGGTGGTCCCGAACGCTGCACGCCTGTTTGGTGCAGCCTGGAGTGTCGGCTTTGGGGTAGAAGTAGACCAGCAGCTTTCTCCCCTTGAAGTCTGACAGCCCCACCTTCTTCCCGCTCTGATCAAGCAACTCGAACTTCGGCGCAGCATCTCCCGGCTTGAGCGTCGGCATGCCAATCTCCCGTCACGACTTCGGCCGCGGTCCATACCACGGGTATTCCTCACCGTACTCGTAGGCGCCCAGGTCCGGCGCTTTCCCGCGGTAGCCATCGTTCAGGTTGGGCAGCGGAACCCCTGCGTCGATGGCCGCCGAATCCGAGCCCAACCGGAGGTCGTTGATCGCAGCCGGGAACTGCCGGCTGTAGTCCTGTGGCGGCAGGACGCCCGAAGCGAAGGCGGTCGCGGGTTCGACGAGCGCGGCGTGCTGCTCGATTCCGCTTCGTGCTCGGAACTCGTCGAGTGTCGCATAGCGCACGTCTTTCCACTTCGCGAACAGGTCGAACGGGCCACCGCCGAATCCATCGTGATCGAAATCGCAGTGAACCATGGGGGCCGTGAACTCCATCGCGTACTCGGCCTGCGTCCCGATGAAGAGGTTGTTGCGGGACACCGCGTTGCGGACTTCGGCGGAGGTATAGAGCGGCCAGGGCATACCGCGCTTCACGATGGTGTTGTGGAAGTAGAGCATGCCCTGCGAGTTGTTGTGCATCTTGAACGACGTATAGTCCAGGTTGTACATCGCGTTGCGAAAGATGTAAGCGGGGCCGCCGTAGACGGGCTGAGTGCTGATCCCCTCGAAGCAGTTCGTGATGCGGTTGCGGAAGGCTCGGACGTTCGACCATCCGGTATCCAGCTCGATCGCGTCGTCCGTGCACTCGGAGATGTCGTTGTTGTAGAAGTCGATCGCCCGGTTCGGTCCAGGGCCCACGATGTCTATGCCATCTCCGTAGACCTTCCCGAAACCGGAGACCCGGTTGTAGCACACATCGTGGCCCTCGCCGCCGATCTGGACGCCGCGCCGGTCCTCCTCGTCGCCCTTCGGCCCCTTGGTCGGCCAAGTGGAGAGGCCCTCGATAACGTTGTCGGCGATATAGAGGCCCCTCTCCGATCCGCGACCAGCGGTGAAGCCATAGCCGCTGCCGTAGAAATGACACCGCTGCACGACCAGGTTCTTCGCGCCGTTCGCCACCATCCCGTAGCCTGCATTGCGAAAACTGAGGTCCACGAAGAACACGTTCTGCACGTCATTCGCACTTGCCGCGCGCTCACCCCCCTGGCCATCGACAACCGCTTCACCATCCCCCGCGCCCTGCCAGACGATCGGCGCCTGCGGCGAGCCGCTCTTATCCGTTACGAACGTGCCACTGTAGACACCTGCGTGAACCAAGATCTGGTCACCCGGCCGAGCAGCGGCGTTGGCGGCCGCGAGCCCGCGCAGCGGGTCAGATTGCGTTCCGGTTCCACCGCGGTCGCCGAGAACCACGTACAGCACACGCCGAGGACTGGGCGCGGCGGGAACGCGCCGCGTGCGCGCCGTGAGGATGCGGTTGGCGACGCCGCCATCCGAGTCGGACAGCGCCAGTTTGATCTCATATTCGGTGTCCGGCTTGAGATCGAAGATGCTGCCGGCGAAGAGATTCCCGAGCGGGAACGGCCACGAGTCCGTCTCGCCCTTCTCCAGGCGCGCCTCGCCCTCATTGTTATCGGGGCCATTTCCGACGCGGAACAGCGGCTGTCCCTGACGCCACTCGCGCTCGCCCTTCCTGCGGTAGCTGACGAGCACCTTCGCGTTGCCATTCTCGTCACCGCTCACGTACCAGCGCATGCCCAGGCAGTGGATAGTGGGCTCCTCCATCACCAGTTTGCCTGGACGGACGCTCAGATCGGCCCAAACCGCGCCGCCGGCGAGACAGGCGAAGAGAGCCGCTAAGAGCGCGACCGCGTACCCGGACCTCATGGAGACCCTCCGTGATCAGCAGGTAGTTTCATCCCAGTTCACCCTGGGTCACTCACAGAGCACGCGCAGCACTTCATGCGCGATCAGCAGGTGGCCCGTCCGATTGGGGTGAACGGGCTCGGGGCAGAAGGTTTCCGCCGGGCGGTGCTGCAACTGCCGCTCGAACATGGGCTGCAGCCGGACCAGCCGCGCCCCGAACTTCTGCGCCATCGACTCGACGATACTGATGTATTCGGGAAGCAAGTCCAGCACTATCGAGCGGAAGCTCTGCCCCGAGCGATCGGTGCTGATGTAGAACGGCGTGATCAACATGAGCTGAGGCTTGATCTTCGTCGTAGCGTGAGTCAGGACCTGATCGTACGCGTCTCGGAACCGCTTGGGCGAGATGCCGCTCTGCTTGTCCCCGAGGTAGGTATGGAGATCGTTGATCCCGATTTTGACGCTGAGGAAGTCCGGCGCCTCACGAATCACGTCGTCCTCCCAACGATCCCGGAGGTCAGTGACCTTGTTGCCGCCGATCCCTTTGTTGATCCACATCAGCTTCCGGTCCGGCCACCCTGCGATCACCAGATCCCGCAGAAGGCTGACATAACCATCCCCGAGCGGCGCCGCCGCGTCACGTCTGCCACAATCGGTAATGCTATCGCCGATAAAGAGCACTTTCTGACCGTCACCAAAGCACAGATGACCCATGAGTGAACCTCCCGACTGAACTGCTGGTTGATTCGAGTTGCGGACCGAAGAGCCTTCAGCGGTGCACCGGGACGGCGCGAACGCAGGAATTCGGGAGGTCATGTGAAAGCTCAGGTTCGACGTGCAGCCTATTGTCCGGGAGACAAGACATGGCCAGAATCCTGGTGACCTACTACAGCCGCAGCGGCAATACCGAGAAGATGGCGGAGGCGGTGGCCGCGGGTGCGCGGCGCGTGGACGGTGCATCGGTGGACGTGCGACCTGTGAGCGATGTAACGCCCGACGATCTGCTCGCCTATGACGGGATCGTCATGGGCTCACCGGTGTATTACGGGACCATGGCGGCGGAGCTGAAGGATCTGCTCGACAAGAGCGTCATCCATCATGGTCAGCTCGCAGGGAAGGTGGCAGGGGCATTCGCCTCGTCCGGCGCGATCGGCGGCGGGACCGAGACAACGGTGCTCGACATCCTGAGGGCCCTGCTCATCCACGGGATGATCGTGCAAGGCGACCATGGCGGCGCCCACTACGGGCCGGTCGCGTTCGGCGCCCCCGATGAGAGAAGCTGCAAGGAATGCGAGAAGCTGGGCCGGCGAGTCGCCGAGCTGGCGGGCAGGCTGAGCGGCGGGTAGGTCTCAGCCTAGCGTCACGCGCGAATGCCCCCGAAAGAGCCCCCAGGCGATGGCTCCCGTCTGTCCGCTTTGGACTGCGGCGCACCCCGAAAGGGCCCGCCTGGTGAGCCGCCAACCGGTGAGATGCTAGCTCGGCTCGGACAGCTCCGGGACCGTGCGGTAGAACGCTACCACCTCCCGGATGAGTTCCGGGATGGGCAGTTCATACGGGCACTTGGTGATGCACGTTCCGCATTCGGTGCAGTGTTCGGCGCTGGCGATGATTTGCGCTGCGCCCCATTCCTTGAACCGCGCCGCGCCCATGCGCCGTACCACGCTCTTGCCGTGCAGAAGCATGCCGATCTGGACCGCATTCGGGCAAGGCTCGCAGTACCTGCAGCGCCGGCACGTGCGCTGGTCGAGCTCGCCCTTCATCTGCACGCAGGCGGCCCGCTCCGCAGCCGAGAGCGCGATGTCGCCGATGGCCACCGCAAGGTCCGCTTCCACCTCTGCCGGCGTGGCCATGCCCGGAATGGCGACCGATATCGGCTGGTTCATGCACCACTTGATCGCCAGCGGCGCGTTCGTGAAATTGCCGCCGCCCACCGGCTTCATCGCGATGACGCCGACGTCACGCTTCTGGCAAAGCGGAATCAGCGTATCGAGTATCTCGGTCTCGACGAGGTTGAACGGCACCTGGACGGTAGCGAATTCGTCGCACCGCTCGACCGCATGCATCAGCGTTTCCGGCCGGTGGCCGGTGATTCCGATGTGGGAGATCTTCCCTTCGGCCTTCGCCTTCCGGAGCCCGTCCATCGCGCCGCCGGGGGCCATCACCTTCTCGAGTTCCTGGTCATCGTTCACCCCGTGGAGCTGGTAGACGTCTATCCGTTCGCGGCGCAGATTGGCCAGCGAAACACCGACGTGCGCGTAGACCCCGCCCGCGTCGCGGGCGCCTGACTTGGAGGCGATGTAGTAGTCCCGGCCCACCAGCGCCTTTCCGATGCGCTCCTCGGAATTGCTGTACCCTCTCGCAGTGTCATAGAAGTTCACGCCCAGATCGAAACAGCGCTGGACGGTGGCTATTGCCACGCTCTCATCGACGATCTGGATAGGGATGCCACCGAAGCCCATCACCGTGACCATGAGGTCGGTCTTACCGAGGCGGCGAAGCGGGATCTTGGCTGCGCTGCTCATGTTCCCGCTATCCGTTTCGGGTGGCAGAGCGCGGCGCTCTTGGCCGCGAGACGGCCGCAATGGACGCATTGGTGCTTGAGGTGCTCGATCTGCTCGTAGCACATGTGGCGGGGATCATCGGTCTCCGCCCCGCAGTACTCGCACACATAGGGCTTGACCGTACCGAACGTCCGGCAGAGATGGCCGGCCCCTGTAGTCGCCGCGCCGCATGTCTCGCAGACATGAGTTTCGCCTGATGGTTGAGTCATTCGATGCTCCTGGATGATGTGCAGCTCAGTCGCGGAAGGGCAGGGAATCGCCCGCGGGAAAACGTTGAGCCACGTTACAGATATTCTCGCCTCGAAGACAGCGTTCCTGCCCCATCGAGCCGTCTGATGCCCATGGGCGAGCGCTGCTCCGCGGGCTGGACTGGACCTGCCGCACGTGCGGACCCTCCTCAGGGAGTAGGGCACATTCTCGGTCTATGGACGTTCGCCCAATGAGGTACCATCGGGCGAACGTCTCCTTCCAGGCATTCGCTGGTCCTCTGATGGCTTTCGCCCTTACTTCTTTGGGCGAAAGTCATTAGAACAGCATCCATCGTTCAGTGCCGGCTTCAGGGGCCTCGTCCAGGTGCCTCTGTGCCGCGCCGACATCCCCGGCCAGCGCGTACGCGCAGGCCGCTTTGTAGCGATAGCGCGCTTGGTCCGTCCGCTGACTGAGCAGACGGGAGGGAGGCGCGTCGCCATCGCCTGACGCAGCCTTGGAAAAGGCCCGTTCGTATCGTTCCGCCGCGTCCGCGTACTGCTCGCGGAGTAGGTGCAGGTTGCCGTCGACGAGTAGGCCGTCGCATTCGTTGAACCATGCATGCACCCCGCAGTGATCCAGCGCCTTTACGAAGCCCACCGCGCGGGCCGTTGCCGCGGATGCCAGGTTGCTGCTCCAGCAATGCCAGCCGATGTGCTTCAGCCCCTGGGACAGGCAGTATTCGATAGTGGCCGCGACCGTGCGCGCCGCCAGGCCCCGCCGACGATCCTTCTCGACCGTGTGGATGCCGATCTCGCATCGGTCTGCGCTGACGCAGTCCGCCATACACCAGCTCGCTATCTCCTGCCCGTACACCGTGCAGAACCCGAAGCCGTTCGCCGCGAATCCCGCGAGTGACCCGAAGTTGGAGGTGGCGTAGCCTCGGAGGCGATTCACATTCGCGAGACCATCGTCCGCCAGCAGGTCCTCATCTACCCGGCGCACAACGAACCCTGCGGGCAGGCCCTCCCGCCAGTCGAGCCGAAGGCGCTCCAGGATGAAGTACTGCTGATAGTCCCATACCGGGTAGGTTTCGCCCAACAGTCCTGCCAGCGTCTCCTGCCAGTCAGGCTCCGGATAGTGCAGGCAGAAGCACCACCAGTCCTCGGCGCGTCCGCGGGCGTAGATCGTCCCGGTGACGAGCTGCTTCAGCGAGGCCGCAACCTGTCCCGCCGGTCGCCCTCCGGCCACGAAGTGCCCTTCCGGTGTGTCGATGAGGGCAGTGCGAGGCGAGTCCGAGTTATCCACCCAGACCCTTCCGGGGCAGATGCCGTCCACCACCGCCGCTGGGCTGAGATTGTGTTTCATGGTGTCCAGTAACGGCGTAATCGCTGCGAAACGGTTCGGCTCAAGCTCATAGAACATGTCGCTATGTCTCCGCTCTGGTCTTTTCGTTTCCGACAGAGATAGGCCATGGAAAACGCCACGGACCTCCAGGCCCGTGGCGTTGCATGTCTTCCTACGCGTGAGCGGATCAGACAGCCCCAGGCGCGAGAGGCATATGGCAACCCATCGTGCGATCTGTGCTCCACATCCCGAGCAGCATCGCCACCTCCATTCCCGTGCCGGATGGCCTGCAGCCACCATGCTAGCGTGCCATCGGGGTCGCGTCGAGCAGCCACGCTACCGACTCGTTGGTGATCGGCCCTGCAATGGCGAGTTCCGCACCATCAGTGGGAACGCTCTTCTTCCAACGCGTTCCTGGAAAACAATGCACTGTGAATGGACTCTCTCCGGCCTAGTCCGGGACTCGCGAAACGTATGGTCGTGCCACGCGCGATCGCGGGAAAAGGCGACGCCTATAGGCTCGCAGGTATTGTAGTGCGTCGGGCAGTGTGCTATACCTCCTCTGGCTGCTGCCGGCCCGATCCGAGGGCTGTGATGCGCGCTGCTGGATAGTTGTGCCGCGATCTGACACGAGCCGTGACGAACATCGCCACCGACATTCGTGGTTGGTACAACCGAAGGGGGGAAACATGACCGTCCGCCGACTCGCGCTGCTGGCAGTCCAGGTTGCAGTTGTCACATTGGTTTGAGACGCCTGTCCGGCATCGGTTGGTGGCGTGATGCTAGGTCGGTCTACTGGCAGCCGTCCAGGATGAGCAGTCCATTCTCGGCGACTACCCGTACCTGGCGCGAGAAGACATCCACGTGACACTCGCGTACGCGGCGGCGCTGGCAGAAGAGGGAGTCGTCGAACTGGCACGATGACGCTCTTCCTGGACATGCCCATTCCGCCCAGTGTGGCGGGTTGGCTGAGGGAACGCGGCCATGATGCAGTACACGCTGAGGGCGTGGAGGGCAGGCATGAAGCGAGTGAGAGGCAGATATGACGGTTCGGCCGTGATCCTCGAGGAGAAGGTCGATATCCCGGCCGATACTGAGGTGGAGGTGCTCATCCCCGAAGCCAGAGACGGGGGGCTGAACGACCTGCTGGACGAGATGGACGGCCTTCCGGCCAGCGAGACCGTGGGCCTGGACGAGATCGTCGCGCTGGTGCATGAGGTCCGTGCCGCCGGCAATGCCACCACATGAGATCGGGATCGCGGAGCGTCGGCGTCGGGACTGGTTGCGCAGGGAGAGCAGGTAGCATGGCAGACAAGAGAGTGACGGTGGACGATTGGCTGAGAGAAGAGCTGCGAGACGAAGAATTCCGGCTGCGCTGGCATGGGCGGGAGCCGGCCTACAAGATCGCGCGAGAACTCATCCGGCTGCGCAAGAGGCAAGGGCTTTCTCAGACCGAAGTGGCGCGCCGGGCCGGGCTCAAGCAGCCTGCCATCGCGCGGCTGGAGTCGGGCGCAGTCACGCCGACCCTGGGCACGATTCAGCGGGTGGCGCAGGCCTTGGGGAAACAGGTAGAGGTAAGCCTGGCGCGCGCGGCGGCCCGCAGGAGGCTCGTCGGCACGCACTGGCCCGCGCCCCCTGGGCGTAAGGTCCCGGAACTCGGCTGAGCCCTGGTACTATCCGTGATACGAGTCGGAGTTTGTGCCGGGGCAGATCAGATGAGAGAGCGCTCGGCTGCAGACCCGGGTGTTCCTAGTTCGACTCCGGGCCCCGGTACCAGAGATGAGTACGGTGACGGCTGAGATGCCGTCGTCCGGCGCGCCACGGGGGAAAGACCAGGGCACCGGGGTGAACACAGGTTCGAATCGGATGCCTGCTCCGTAGCAATGCAATAACGCGCGCTATGTCCTGAACCTACTCAACAGGCACAATCACCCCAGCGTCCCCGACCAGATGGGGGCCCGCCACTGTCGCCAAGCCGAAGCAGGGAGCGGACGCCAAGTCTGGAAAACCCAAAACAGGCAATGGCTCTCCCACGGTGGGCACCCCGCCCTGCCCGAATCTTCCCGCAGCAATCTCCTGAGCGAGGAAACGTGATGCTGCGCTTGACGGTAATCGAAGGCAAGGACAGGCCACAGATCTTCGTGTCCAGAGAGGCCTCGGTCGACGTCGGAACGGCGCCTGACAACGAGGTCCAGCTCACCGATCCTTTCGTCTCGCGGCATCACGGCAACCTGTCGTTTCGCACTGGCAGCTGGCGCTATCGGGACTTAGGCAGCAGCAACGGGTCAGCCATCGAGCGGGCAGGAGGGCGGGTCGAGACCGGGCGCGAGCACCCCGAGGAGGAGATTCGGCCGGGCGACCTGTTGATGGTGGGGCAGACAGTGCTGCGTTTCGAGGTTGCGAATTCGCTCGAAGCCGACGCGTCTGAACGCACGGTGATCGCGTCGCGCAGCCTGGCCGACATGCTGGCTACAAGGGAGCGGCAGCTCACCAGCTTGGACGGGCTGGCCACAGCTTACCACCTGGAGAAGCAGTTCGGCCTCGCTTTCGACCCCGAGCGGACACTCGACGCGATTCTGGACACGATCCTGAAGGAGCTCCCCCGGGCCACCCATGCTATCGTGCTGCTGATCGACAAGAAGACAGGGCGGCCCAGGCGGCAGGTGGCCAGAGTCCGCGGCGAGCCGGGCAGGGCCACCAATGAGGTGCCGATCAGCAGTTCGATGGCGCGGCGCGCTCTCGAAGAGCGCAGACTCCTGCTGTTCAGAGACGTGCCGTCGGAATTCGCTGATTCGCAGAGCGTTGTCGCCGCCGGGATCAACTCGAGCGTGTGCGCCCCACTGTGGAGCGGAGACGAGACGGTTGGGCTCATCCAGGTTGACGCCAGGGAGGGGAGGGGCAGCTTCACCGAAAGCGACCTGGACAAACTGGGACTGATAGCCGGTCAGGCCGCACTTGCCATCGTCGGGTCAGAGCTGCGCGAAGCCGAGCGGGAGAAGCGACTGCTCCAGGACCTGTCGGCCATGATCACGCACGACCTGAAGGGTCCACTAACGGCGATCATGGGATTCCTCGACCTGCTGTCGAGAGAGCCGTTAGAGGAGCGCCAGAAGGAGTTCGTGCAGGTCGCTCTCTCTAGCAGCCAGTGGCTTTCGGTCCTGATAGCTGGCATTCTGGATGTGGCGAAGATAGAGGCTGGAGGCATCACCCTGGAGTGCGAGTCCCTGGATCTGGGAGACGAGATCGGGAAAGCGCTCGATGTGATCAGCTACCAGTTTGTGGAGAAGAGCATCCGCAGGGAGGTCTCGATTGCTGAGGGTCTGCCTCACGTTCGGGCGGACCGCGAGCTCTTGAGGCGGATCATCGTGAACCTCGCCGGCAACGCCGTGAAGTTCTCGCCCATGAACGGCCGGCTCGCAGTAAGTGCACAGGCTGGCGGAGCGGGTGACTGCGTTATCGTGAGTGTCCAGGACGAGGGCCCAGGGATCTCGATCGATCACCAGGCCCTGATCTTCGACAAGTTCGTGCAGGTTGCAGGGGCAAGGTCAGCCGAGAAGATCTCGGTAGGACTGGGACTGGCTTTCTGCCGCTTGGCGGTCGAGGCCCACGGAGGCAGCATCTGGGTCGAGAGTGAACTCGGGCGCGGCTCGTGCTTCTTCTTCTCCCTCCCCGTAGGGTGAGCCCGGCTCATCTTCGCCTCTTCCAGCGGCTGCCCTTGTCCGGCGGGGCGAGACCCCGAAGCACCCGGTCGACCTCCTGCTGGCGTCTCATCTGCTCGGCCCGCATCGACATCAGCGAGTTCGGGGCTCCGCACTTCCAGCAGGCTGCGACATTCCGGCTCATGGGCTCCCCGCACTTCGAGCAGCGAAACGCCGGGGGAGGGGCGGTGAGGGAGGCTGCAATGTCATGGGTGAGGTTGGCAGCGGGAGCACTTGCTTGCGATCTTCCTGGCAGCACCGCTGTCCCTGCGGTCGCGGGCGCGTCACCAGAGAACTGCAGCGCGTCAATGACGTCACGCGCACCCTGGAACCGGTGCTCCGGCCGCTTCCTCAGGCAGCGGTTTAGCGTGCGCGAGACATGGGCGGGAAGCCCCTGCAGGGGAGGCGGGTCCTCCTTCAAAATCCTGTTCAACACGGCGGGCGGACTCTCTGCGTGGAAGGGCCGGCGGCCGGCCACCATCTCGTAGAGGGTCGCTCCCAGAGAGAAGATGTCAGATCTGGGGTCGAGCTTCTCCCCTGCCACCTGCTCAGGAGACATGTAGCCAAAGGTTCCCATGATGGTGCCGGTCAGCGTCACGCTGTTTTCCGAGATGATGGACGCCAGGCCGAAGTCAGCGAGCTTGACCGCACCGTCCTGCAGGACCATGATATTCTCGGGCTTGACGTCGCGATGGATGACTCCCTGGTCGTGGGCGTAGGCAAGCGCCTGGCACACGGCCACGGCGATCTCGACGGCCCGCTCGACCTGGATGGCACCGGAGCTGTCAAGCAGTTCCCGGATGCTCTGGCCATCGAGGAACTCCATGACGATGAAGAAGGTGTCCTGGTCGGCTCCGATGTCGAGGACCTGGACTATTCCCGGATGGGCAAGGGAACGCGCCGCGCGGGCTTCGCGTTGGAAGCGCTCTACTGTCTCCCAACGGGCGCGTGCGCTCTGACCCTCCGCAAGGAGCATGGTCTTGACCGCAACCGTCGCTCCCTGGGGGGAGAGGGCCTGGAACACCCGTCCCATACCCCCTTGACCGAGTTCTCGGGTGACTGTGTACCCGCCGATGGTCGTCACACTCATGGCCGTGACCGCCTTTGCGTTTACCGAGCGCGGGGTAACTCAGGTTGACTATGGCGCTTCTGCGCGCAGCCCGTCCCAACCTCCCGGGATTGTCACTTATGCCGCCCAAGATCGGCCGCCAGGAGTCAACGACAGGCTGAGGTCGCCTGCCCGGAAGAAACTACGACTCCGGGAGGGGGCCGATATTCGGCCCGGGGGTGGACTCTGGAATCAGCTTGTTACCTGCGAAGGTGAGACGAACGGCATCGACGAGTTGCCAGAGTTCAAATGGCTTCTGGATCACGGTCGCTGCGCCCACGGTTCTGACGCGGTTACGGAGGCCGGGGTTCTGCAGCGCGGTCACGACAATGACTGGGATGTGGGAGGCGCGCGGGTGTCGCTTCATCTCACCGAGGGCTTCGACACCAGCGAAGCCCATCTCTGCGCTTCTCCATCGTAAGCGAAGAGAACCGTCAGAGTCACTGCCGTTCCGCTCTGGCAATATCTGCTGAGAGAGTCCATCTGCTAGACTGGCCGGCACTCAGACGCGGTCCATTCGATGGTGACTACAGACGCCTGAATGGCAATCACGAGGCACAGGTAATAGCTCAGCGCCCCGGCGCTATTCGCGCGCTTGCATCTTGCCCAGAGAAGTATTATACTGTAATGGAATAATCATTCCATTCTGACGAAAGATGCAGGCATGACCGAAGCATCGCTTCTTACGGGCTACTACGCCACCGGGAACGAGTTGCGTCGCCGACTGTCCGAGCCCGCCCCTGGTCGCCTTCAGTTGCTCACCGGACCTCGACAGGTTGGCAAGACGACATTGCTGCTCGAGTTGTCGCAGGAATGGGGCGATCGCGCTCTCTACCTGGCGGCCGACGCCCCCGAGGCGGCTCTTCCGGGTTGGTGGGAACTGCAGTGGCAGCGTGCCGCCCGCCTTGCCGGTACCGGACCGGCGCTGTTGCTCGTCGACGAGGTCCAGTATCTGCCGGATTGGTCGCGCCGACTCAAGGCAGAGGTCGATGGAGTCTACCGCGAGCGGCTTCGGCTTCATGTAGTCGCCACCGGTTCAGCCGCCCTGAAGCTCGGCGTCGGCAGCCGAGAGACGATGGCCGGGCGCTTTGAGCGGCTGACGCTGACGCACTGGTCAGCGCAGGACATAGCGCACGGCTTTGCGCTCCCCCAAGACGAGGCGGTCCAGATAGTGGTGCGACTCGGTGGTTTCCCGGGCGGAATGGTGCTCCGGGATGACGTGGCGCGCTGGCGCGCGTACATCCGCGACAGCATCATTGATCCCGCGGTGGGACGGGATCTGTTGGCGCTGGAGGCGATCCGCAAGCCGTCGCTGCTTCGGCAGGTCTTTGCCGTCTGCATCGGACACCCAGCGGAGATAGTCTCCCTTCAGAAGATGGCGGGGCTGCTGGCAGAGCGCGGCGCGATGACCACGATCGCTCATTACCTCGAACTGCTGCGGGAGGCATACCTTGTGGCCGGCCTGCGCAAGTTCTCGAAGGGGGAGCTGCGCCGGCGATCATCTCCGCCGAAGCTGGTACCCCTGAACAATGCCTTCATTACGGGTGGCACGCACGAGGATATTCCATCTCGAGCGACAGCCCCGGAACGCTGGGGCCGCCTGGTCGAAAACGCCTGCCTCGCCCATATGGCCAACGCCGGACAGACCGTCCACTACTGGCGAGAGGAGCCAATCGAGGTAGATGCCGTGGTGGAGGGGACCTGGGGCAAGTGGGCGATCGAGATCAAGACGGGATCATTTGCCGCGGGGGAGCTGGCTGGTCTGCTCGAGTTCAGCAAGCGCTTCCGAAGTTACCGGCCTCTGGTGGTCTGTAACGAGAGTGATACTGGCGTTGCAGGCCGGGCAGGCGTTGATAGCATCTCATGGCAGCAGTTCCTGTGGAGCGGGCCGGGAGAAGCGTAGCCAGGCGCTGGTCGAGGTTGTCGGACTCACGCACCTGGGAGGCCAGGAAGTAGACGTGCGGCCTGCCCCGGCAAGACTCCGACAGCAGCGCCGACTTGCCCACGCGCCGCCGGCCGTAGAGGAGCAGCAGCTCGGCCTGACCACTGCTATAGGAGTCGTCCAGCCAGGCCAGTTCGCGGTCTCGATCCAGGAACATGATGACCTCAAGTAGTCCTATTCCGCATTATTATACGATAGATTATAGTCATCCGGAGGCCCCTGGTCAGGATCATGTCTCCCTGGGACTGCGGAGGCCGGCGCCAGTATTGACTGGTCTCGCTGGGAAGGGCAGGATGATCGATAGCAATATCGTTGAACGAGGATAGCTATGTTCCGAGTGAAAGTGTCGAGCAAGTACCAGATTGTCATCCCGCGCAGAGTGCGTGAGATTCTCGGCATCCGCAAAGGGCAGACCGTCTCCGTGATACCGGTCGGCGGCGTCATTGAGGTGGTACCCGACCAGGACCTCTCCACACTCGAAGGCGCGTATCCTCGGATATCACTGGCCGATGTGCGTGACGAGTCGGAACGGGAGGAGCCGCGCTGCCCATGACCATCGTGGACTCCGTCGGCTGGCTGGCCTTCTTCAAGGGGGAGGCGTTGGCGGCGCAGTACCGTCCTTACCTGCGGCAGCCCGACTTGCTCTGCCCCACTATCATCGTCTACGAGGTGTGTAGACGCATTGAGTTGGGTGTTGGCCGCCAGGCCGCGGCCACGGTGGCCGCCCAGTTGCTCAAGACGCGTATCATCCCGTTGGACGAAGGGCTGGCCACGGCCGCGGCGCGAGTCGGTCTCTCCCACTGCCTCGCGATGGCGGACGCCATCATCTACACGACCGCGCTCCCCTGCCAAGCAGCGCTGGTCACAAGCGATGCCCACTTCCAGGGACTCCCGCTAGTGACGTATCACCCGCACCCCTAACGCCTCAACCCTAGCAGTCCGGCCGGGAAGCCGGCCATCTGAAGGTCTGGGCGGAGTAGTTGCCCCTGCTGACCATAGCACACTTGACGGCTGTCGCTCCTGCAGTATAATTACGTCAGAGTAATTATCGGCGTGAAAGCAGGAGATGTGATGCAGGCATATAGCTCACAGGAAGCGTGTCGGCTGGCGGGCATTTCCTACCGGCAGCTAGACTACTGGGTCAGACAGCTGGCGATCAAGCCCGCGCAGCCGGCGCATGGCAGCGGCTCGGCCCGGCGCTGGTCTCCACTCGAAATCGTGCAGTTGCGGGTGATGAGTGAACTGCGCAAGGCCGGGGTGTCCCTGCCTAAGGTGCGCCGGACC
>JBEKKD010000004.1:0-28973 GCA_050010895.1 Armatimonadota bacterium | reverse complement strand
CGAAACTACGTCGATGCCATTGCCAAGGCCGATCTGACGTTCTCGATCGGCCCGGCCGGCACCGGGAAGACCTACCTGGCGATGGCAATGGCGGTGAGCGCTCTACGAGATAGGCGTGCGGCGCGCATCATCCTCACTCGACCCGCGCTGGAGGCAGGGGAGAAGTTGGGATTCCTTCCTGGTGACATTCAGGCGAAGGTGGACCCCTATCTGAGGCCGCTCTTCGACGCGCTCTACGACATGATGGACCTGGAGAAGGCGCAGCGCTTCGTGGAGCGGGGTATCATCGAAGTGGCGCCACTCGCCTTCATGCGGGGGCGTACCTTGAATGATTCGTTCATTATCCTCGACGAAGCGCAGAACACCACGCCCGAGCAGATGAAGATGTTCCTCACACGGCTCGGATTTGGCTCGAAGGCGGTGGTGACTGGCGACATCACGCAGACCGATCTGCCGCGCGGCCAGGTGTCCGGCCTCAATCACGTGCGGGGAGTTCTCCCCGGCATCCAGGGAGTGGCGTTTATACACTTCTCCGATCAGGACGTGGTGCGGCACGAATTGGTTCAGCGTATAATCCAGGCCTACGATCAGTACGAATCGGGGCGTTCGGGTAGGAGGGACGGCGACCGCTCCGGGGCGGACCCCCTGGAACCGCCGCAGGGTGTTTCTGGAACCGATCCCGGGAGGAGAGGCGGCGTTCCTTCGGAGCCGCCGCAGATATGAGGTTCGATCTACCTCAGGCGGGGCGGGCGCGCGGGATGGTTGGCGGCGTTCCTTCGGAGCCGCCGCAGATATGAGGTTCGATCTATCTCAGGCGGGGTGGGCGCGCGGGATGGTTGGCGGCGTTCCTTCGGAGCCGCCCCTGGGGGTTGCTGGAATCGATCGCGGGAGGAGAGGCGGCGTTCCTTCGGAGCCGCCGCTGGGGGGTGCTGGAACCGATCGTGGGAGGAGAGGCGGCGTTCCTTCGGAGCCGCCGCAGATATGAGCCGATCGCGGAGCGCGCGCCGAAGCAACGGCGCGCGCACATGGACAGCAGTTGGCTCACTCACGTGGATAAGAATCGGCCTCGGCCTGTTTGCCTGGGCTGGGGCAGGGCTTATCCTCCTCGGCTACGATCTGTTCCCCGGGCGTGTGTCATTGCGCCTCGGCGAACGAAGCCAAGTCCTCATCAGGGCGCCCCGTACCGCGCAGTACGTTGACACCGACGAAACCGAGCACCTGCGCCGTGAAGCGGAACAGCAGGCAGCAGAGTCGCCCCAGTATTCTGCGGTGCCATTCGCCGCCGCCGACGCGGAGAAGCGCCTCGACCAGGATTTCGAAGCTCTTGCTCCTGCAGTCTCGGGCGCCTCCGCTTCTCGGCTAAGTGCGAAGCGCGTCGTGTCTGCGGTCCCGTCGGAGGCGCTGGCGTGGGCGAAGAAGGCCCCTCCCAATCGGCTCGAGACGCTGCGCCGGACGGCTGGTGATGTCCTTCGCGTGGTGATGGCCCAGGAAATTCGCGAAGGCGCCGCTGACGTCGATGGGGCGAGATTCGACGCCGCGAAGCTTGCCTCTCAGAAGGAAAAGGACCCCCAAGCCGCTGCCGTGCTGACCGCGCTGGTGAGTCTGGAAGTCGCGCCGAATCGACGGCGAGATCCGGAGGCAACCAAGGCCGCCGAAGGTGAGGCGCGGCAGCGAGTCCAGGAGGTCGTCCGAACCATCGAGGCAGACTATCCCATCATCTTCCCCGGCGAGCGGGTCACGCGGCAGCACCTGGCGATGCTCCAGGCGCTCGGACTCGCCGGTCCAGGGCTCAACCACCGTAGGCTCATCTCCATCGGACTGCTCACCGCTCTCATCGTGGGGCTCCTGGGCGCTCAGACCTACCGCTGGCGCCGCCAGGTGTACGAGCGCCCCAAGCTTCTGTTCCTGCTGTCGCTCCTGCTGGTCGTGGCGTTGTTTGTCACCAACCTATTGGCGCTTTCGCTGCCCCATCCGTGGATGCTCGTCGTTCCCACCGCCGCGCTGATCGCGGCCGTGCTTCTCGGCGAGGCGGTGGCATTGGCGCTGGCGCTGGCGCTGAGCCTGATGGTCGGACTGATGGCGAATGGCGGGCTGATTGCGACGCTGTTGTCGCTGGGCAGTTCAGCGATCGCCTTGACGTGTGTCGCATACCTGTGGCCCATCTCTCGTCTGCGCTGGATCGTCGGCATCCTGGCCGCTGCGAATCTGCTCCTGGTCGGCGCAACCGGCTTCCTGCAGTCACAGCCGCTCATGAGCGTCCTGCGTGAAGCGGGACTGGCAGCCGTTCTCTATAGCCCCGGCGTCGCCGCCCTCAGCCTGGGGGGAATCTTCCTCCTTCAGCGGCCTTTCGGCGTTACCACTCATATGAGCCTGCTCGAGTTGTCGAACCCGCAGCACCCGCTGCTGCGCAAAATGCAGGCCGACGCGCCCGGCACCTACTACGCCTCGGTCATGGTCGCCGACCTCGCGGATGCCGGAGCGCAGGCGGTAGGGGCAGATGCCCTGCTGGCGAGAGTCGGCGCGCTCTACCATGACCTTGGCAAGCTGCAGCGGCCGACGTTCTTCGTCGAGAACCAGGGGCTTCTGGGCACGGAAAACGTGCATGACCGCCTCTCGTCATCGCTCTCCGGGCTCGTAATCCTGTCGCACGTGAAGGACGGGGTGGACATGGCGCGGCGACATCGCTTGGCGAAGGAGGTGGTCGACATTGTCGAGCAGCACCATGGCACCACGCTGGTGAGTTTCTTCTACCAGCGCGCCCTCTCCGGTGATCGGCCGGAGTCGGTGACGGAAGACCATTTCCGCTACCCCGGCCCTCTCCCTCAGACCAAAGAGGCCGCCATCGTCATGCTCGCCGATTCGGTACAAGCGGCCTCGAAATCGATGCCTGACCCAACTCCGCAGCGCGTGCAACAGCTGGTGAGCGACATCATCCGCGATCGGGTGGTTGACGGACAGTTCTGGGAATGCGATCTGACGTTTCGGGACATCGCGACGGTGGAGGCCACCATGACTCGCCTGCTCACGGCCTTGCTCTGTCACACGCGGATCGAATATCCTGAGCCGGCAGCGGCCGGCCCCGGGGCGTGAGGTGAGATGACGCTCGTGCTCGCGAACAAGCAGCGCCGCCATCCCGTTGACCGGGCGCGGCTGAAGCGAGTAGCGGAGCTGGTGATGGCCGCCGAGGGGTGCGAGCCGGATACGGAATTGAGCGCAGCGATCGGTGATGATGCATGGATTCGGGAACTCAACCTGAGATACAAGAACACGGACGCCCCGACGGATGTGCTAGCCTTTCCCCAGGACATCAGCCCGGAGGGCGCGGGACGGCTGTTGGGAGACGTGGCAATATCGATCGAGACGGCGGAGCGCCAGGCACGGGAGGCGGGCCAGGGGCTGATAGACGAAGTGGCGCTGCTGTTGACACACGGGATATTGCACCTGACCGGATGGACGGACGAGACACCAGTTCAGCGACGACGGATGATGCGCCGGGCGCAGGACCTGCTGGCGCAGGCCCGCACGGCCGCGGGCGCGCACGCCCGGCCGCGTCGGGCATGAGCGACGACCGCGACATGCGATCGCGACACCTGATCGATAGCGGCCGCTTCGCTGTCGACGGACTCGTGCACGTGCTTCACAAGGACTGGCACGTGCGCGTGCTGTTCCTCATCGGCGCGCTGATCCTGCTTGCCAGCGCGGTCGTGCGGGTGACGCGTGTCGAGTTGCTGCTTCTCTGCCTGGCGGTGACGCTGGTAGTGCTTGCCGAAGTCGTGAACAGCGCCATCGAGACCGTCGTCGACCTGGTGAGCCCGGAGTACCACCCTCTCGCGAAGATCGCCAAGGATGTCGGCGGCGCGGGAGTGCTGGTTGCCATCGTCATGGGCTCGCTGATCGTGATCGGCGTGTTCGTCAACGCGGAGGCGTTCGAGACGCTGCGCGGCGCGAGCCTGAGACAGCCGCCGCACCCCCTGCACATCCTGCTCGTCGGCCTCGTGACCGTGTTCGTGGCCGTCATTCTGGGCAAGTTGTGGGGCGGGAGCGGGACTTTGACGAGGGGGGGCGCGGTCAGCGCGCACAGCGCGCTCGCCTTCTTCTGCTTCGTCAGCATCTGGTTCCTCACGCCCGACACCCTCGAGCGAGCGTTGGCATTCGTCCTTGCCGTCCTGGTGGCTCAAAGCCGGGTTGACGCAGGGATTCACACGGTGAAGGAAGTGCTCATTGGCGCGGTGGTGGCGCTGATCGCCGGGTTCGCGCTCTACGGCGCGCTGGTGATGCGCTCCGGGATGTGATCATGTCATCCTCCGACGTACTGAGGGTTGTCCTCATCGTCTTCCTGCTGATCGTATCGGGCCTCTTCTCGGCCGCAGAGATCAGCTTCCTGGCTCTCGGCCGGCATCGCGCGCAGCGGGTGGCCGGCGGCGTCGTGGGAAGCCTGATCGACCGGCTTCTCTCTCGCCCGGCGATGACGCTCGGCACGGTGCTGGTGATGATCACCGCGGTGAACTACCTGGCGGAGGCGATCGCCACGGGATACGTGATCACGCACGCCTTGCCGGTGTGGACGGCGATCGTGGTGGTGGCGCTCCTGGTGATGGTCTTCTCGGAGGCCGTCCCGATCAGCTACGCCGCCGCGAATCCCGAGCGCGTCGCTAGAACCTCCGCCATTCCGGTCTGGGCCGCCTACGGACTGCTGTCCGTGCCGGCACGAGCGATCGGTTTCGTCGCCGACCGACTCGTGCATCTGCTCGGCGCGCGACCGCGACCGGAGCAGCCGGTGACGGAGGGAGAGATCCGGGCCATCGTCGATATCCAGGCCGAGACGGGCGGGCTTGAAGAAGAAGAGAAGGCGATGATCCACCACATCTTCGAGTTCGGCGAGAAGACCGCGCAGGAAGTGATGGTGCCCCGGACGAGCATGGTGGCGATCGCCCGCACCGGGACCGTGCGCGAAGCGGGCGAGCTGACCACCGAGCGCCGCGTTTCCCGGCTGCCGGTGTATGGTGAGGACCTCGACGACATCGTCGGCGTGGTGTACGCGAAAGATCTGCTGCCGCTGCTGGCAGCGGGTCAGGATGAAGCGGCGATAGGTTCGGTGATGCGGCCGGTGCTGCGCGTCCCGGAGACCAAGCGTCTCAGCGATCTGATGACCGACTTCCGGCGCCATCGGCGCACGTTCGCTATCGTCCTGGACGAGTACGGCGGAACAGCCGGCCTGGTGACACTCGAGGACCTTCTGGAGGAGGTCGTCGGGGACATCTACGATGAGTACGACATCGTTCGCGCGCCGATCGAGCAACTGGCGAGCGGCGCTGTCGCTCTGGACGGCCGGATGGGCATAGACGAGGCCTCGGCAGCGTTGGGCGTGGAGCTTCCGGAGGGGGATTACAGCTCCGTGGCCGGGCTGCTCTACGACCGGCTGGGCATGGTCCCGCGAACGGGGCAGGTGCTCGATCTCGACGGCATCCGCCTGGTGGTCGATGAGCTCGACGGGCATCGCATCTCGCGCGTTCTGGCGCTCAGAATACCCGAGCGATCCGCCGGCGCCGAAGGCGACGGCCCGTCACAGGCGACGACATGAGCGATCCCGCGTCACATACCATGCTGGCGGCTCTTCAGCCCCACATCTGGCACTTGGGGGCCATCGCCATCTGCCTCGGCGTGCTCGCGCTCTGTTCGCTATCAGAGGCGGCGTTGGTGCGGGCCGAGCTGGGGCGGATCCGGCAGCTTGCCACAGAAGGGCGGCGCGGGGCACGGCGCTTCGAGCAGCTTATCGAAACGCGCCAGGAGGTGCTCAGCTCGCTCGTCCTGGTGATCAACCTCTGTGTGATCGTCGCCTCCGCCTACACCACCGAGATCACCATCCGCCTTTCCGGCGGCGCCGAGCGCTGGGTCCCGGTGAGCGCCATCGGCATGATCCTGGTGATACTCGTGCTGTGTGAGGTCACGCCCAAGACCTACGCGGTCCGCCGCGCGGAAGCGGTCGGCCTTGCCGCGGCGCCCCTGCTGGCCGCGCTCCACGCCGTCGTCCGCCCTATTGCATTCCTGCTGTACTCGCTCTCGGTATGGACGCTGCGACACGCGATCGTCCCGGTCATCGGCGGTTCGGTCATCGCCGCCAGGCCCAGCTACTCCGATGAGGAGATGATGGCTCTGGTGTCGGCCGGCGAGGCCGAGGGCGACATCGAAGAGGAAGAGAAGGAGATGATCCACGGCGTTATCGAGTTCGCCGACACAGTCGCGCGCGAGGTGATGACGCCGCGCACCGATATCGCCTGCATTCCCGCGCACGCCACCCTCCTCGAGGCAGCCCGCGTCAGCGAGGAGACCGGATTCTCACGTCTCCCCGTGTATGAAAAAGACGTGGACCACATCGTCGGCATCGTCTACGCGAAGGACATGGTATCGGCGCTGCAGAGCGACGGGGCCGACCTCACCGCGGCCGAGATCGCGCGCACGCCCGCCGCCGTGATCCCGGAGAGCAAGAAGATCAGCGAAGTGCTGCGGCTGATGCAGCGCGGCCGGCTGCACATGGCGGTCGTCATTGATGAGTACGGCGGCACCGCCGGCCTGGTGACGATCGAGGACCTGCTGGAGGAGATATTCGGCGAACTGCACGATGAGCACGACGTCGGGGCGGAGTCCGTCCGCGAGATCTCGGAAGAAACCCTTGTTGTAGACGCCAGGGTCAGCACCGATGAGGTGGCGGACCACTTCGGGGTAACGCTGCCGGAGGGCGACTACGACAGCGTCGGCGGGTTCATCCTGGACCAACTCGGGCACGTGCCGGTTGCGGGCGAGCGCGTCACCTGGCGGAATCTGGAGTTCACGGCCGAAGACGTCTCCGAGAACCGGATTCTGCGGGTCCGCGTGGCCCGGCAACCGGAACCGCAGAGCGATCAGGGGCACCATGAGACAGAGTGACTGGGAGGCGCTCGTGACCGCTGCCGAGGAAGTGAGTCGGAATGCGTATGCGCCCCATTCGCGGTTGCATGTGGGCGCAGCGCTCCGGGGACGAAGCGGCCGCATCTACCGCGGCTGCAACGTCGAGAACGCGTCTCTGGGCCTGACGATCTGCGCTGAGCGAGCCGCGCTTTTCCGCGCCATCGCCGACGGCGAGCGCGATTTCGAGGGCCTGGCAATCTCCACCTCGGAGCGGGGACCGCTGTCGCCGTGCGGCGCCTGCCGGCAGGTGCTGGCCGAGTTCGCTCCCGATCTTCACATCATCTCGGTCGGCCAGAATGGCGAACGCGCCGGCTTCGAGCTTGGCGCGCTGCTGCCCCACGCATTCGGGCTTCCCGCTTGCCCGGTTGCCGAGCAGGAAAACGAGAGCTAGAGCGGGAAGCGGTGTGGCGCGTAGGGCGCGGCGCCTATGCCCTGAGATAGGGACACGTTCCCTCCCTACACGGATTCGGCGGGGCGGCCCTTCTGCTCTTCTGGGAAATACGCGGGGTAGGAGCCGAGCACGCGCAGCACGGCGGTCTGCTCTCGAAGCTCTGTCAGCGCCCCCGATACCTGGGGCTGGCGAACGTGACCCTCGATATCCACGAAGAACATATACTCCCACGGCGTCTGCTTCGTGGGGTGAGACTGGATGAAGGTCATGTTGATCTGGTGCGCGCTGAAGATGCCGAGGGCCCGATGGAGCGCCCCCGCCTGGTGCGCGACCGAGAAGACCAGCGAGGTCTTATCTCGCCCGCTCGGCAGAGCGGCATAGCGGCCGACGACGAAGAACCGAGTGCGGTTGTCAGGCTCGTCCTGGATATGGGCGCGCAGCGTCGGCACGCTGTAGAGCTCTCCGGCCAGCGCCGGTGCGATGGCGGCCGACTCCGGCTCGGCGGCCGCGATCTCGGCGGCGCGGGCATTGTTGCCCACCGGAACGAGTTCCGCGCGCGGGAGGTTCGCGCGCAGCCAGATGCGGCACTGCGCGAGTGACTGGGGATGGGAGTAGACGCGCTTCACCTGATTCGGATCGGTGCAGCGCGACAACAGGTAATGCTCGATATCAACGTACACTTCGGCGAGAATATGCAGCTTGGACTCGACCAGCGCGTCGAGCGTGAGCGGGACCACGCCGCCGGTGCTGTTCTCGATCGGCACGACCCCGAGGTCCGCCTCTTTCTTCTCGACCGTCGCGAACACGTCCGCGATGGCGTCGACCGGGCACAGGTCGGCGCCCGAGCCGAACTTGCACCGCGCCGCGATGTGGGTGAACGAGCCGGCCGGGCCGTAGTAGGCCACCACCAGGCGCTTTTCGAGCAGCCGGTGGACCGCGAACACCGCGCTCAGCACCTCCGCGATGGCTTCATCCGTCAGCGGGCCGCGGTTCAGCGACGACAGCCGGTCGAGAATTTGGCGCTCGCGCGCCGGATCGAAGATGACCGCGCCGTTCTGCTCCTTCAGCCGCCCGATGGCGCGCACGCTCTCGGCGCGCCGGTTCAGGAGGTCGAGCAGCGCCTCATCGATCTGGTCAATCTCCCGCCTGATGCCATCGATGTCCATAGCAGTTCACTTTCTGCGGCGGCAACGGCCTTCCCTCTGAAACATCGCTGGCGGACGTCCTCGCTCCCTCGGTTACAGGAGCTATCACAGCACGTCCCCCGTCTCTCGAAGGAGGCACATATTGGCTGAACAGAGCGCACCGGGCTCGCCCCTGGCCAATGGCATTCCCGCGGGCCTGTGGACGAAATGCCCGAAATGCGGCGAGATGCTCTACCAGCGCGAGCTGGAGGATGACCTCTACGTCTGCCGGCACTGCGGCTTCCACCGCCGCCTGAGCGCGCGCGAGCGCATCGCCATCACCGCCGACGCCGGCACGTTTCACGAGCACGACCGCGAACTGCATACGAGCGACCCGCTCCGCTTCCCCGGCTATCCTGAGAAGATCTCCGATTACGAGGGCCGCAGCGGCCTCTCCGACTCCATGGTCTCGGGCGAATGCACCATTGACGGCATGGCCGTGGCATTGACGGTAATGGACTTCAATTTCATGGGCGGCAGCATGGGCGCGGTGCTGGGGGAGAAGTTCGCCAGAGCGGCTGACCGGGCCATCGCGCGGAGCGTGCCGCTCCTCACGTTCGCCTGTTCGGGCGGTGCGCGCATGCAGGAGGGGATCGTCTCACTGATCCAGATGGCGAAGACCTCGGCGATGGTGGCGCGGCTCAACCAGGTGCACGTTCCCTTCCTCACCGTCGCCACCGATCCGCTCACTGCGGGCGTGTTCGCAAGCTTCGCCTCTCTCGGCGACATCGCCATCGCCGAGCGAAACTCACTGATAGGGTTTGCCGGGCCGCGGGTGATCGAGCAGGCGTTCAAGATCAAGCTGCCGCCGGGAAGTCACACCGCGGAGTTCCAGTACGAGCACGGCATGATCGACATGGTCGTCAGCCGGAAAGAGCTGCGACCCCTGCTGGTCCGCCTCCTCCGCATCCTCACCTCCCAGCGGACGGAGGAGCCGGCCGATGAGTAGATGGCTTCCTTTCGACCGGCAGCTCCGGGAGCTGGAGGATGATATCCAAAAGCTGGAGCGGCTCCTCAGCGCCCGAGGCGTCAGCGATGACAGGCGAGCGAACCTGCAACAGCAGGTCTCCGAGCTCCGTCGCAGGCAGGAGCAGGTCACGCGCGAGGTGTTCACAATGCTCACCGCATGGGATAACGTCCTCCTGGCCCGCCACGTGGACAGGCCATACACGCTGGATTACATCGCCGCCATCTTCGACGATTTCGTGGAAATGCACGGCGACCGGCGCTTTGGCGATGACCCGGCGATGGTCGCGGGAGTGGCGTCGCTCGATGGCCAGCGCGTGGCCGTGATCGGCCATCAGAAGGGCCGTGATGTGAAGGAGCGGCAGTTCCGCAACTTCGGCAGCGCGCGCCCTGAGGGGTATCGCAAAGCGGCGCGCGTCTTGCACCTTGCCGAAAAGCTCCGGATGCCCGTGGTCAGCTTCGTAGACACCCCCGCGGCCGAATCGCGCCTGGAGGCGGAGGAGCGCGGCATCGCCAACGCCATCGCCGAGAACATGATGCTCATGTCCGCCCTGCAGACGCCGATCATCGTCACCATCATCGGTGAGGGCGGAAGCGGCGGCGCCATCGGCATCGCCGTCGGCGACCACGTGAGCATGCTGGAACACGCCATCTACTCCGTCATCCCGCCGGAGTCATGCGCGGTCATTCTCGACGCGTTCGGTCGCGATCCGAGCCGCGGCGCAGACGCGGCCGAGGCGCTTCGGCTTTCCGCGCAGCAGACACTCGACTTACGAGCGGTCGATGAGATCATCCCCGAGCCGCTGGGTGGCGCTCACAGAGACCCGGTCGAGGCCGCGCGGCTGGTCAAAGAGGCGCTCACCCGCACGCTGGCGCGGCTTCGGACGATGACGGCCGATGAGCTGGTCGCGGCGCGGTACCAGAAGCTGCGCACCTTCAATCACTTCGTGGAGGCATAAGATGCGACGACCCCGACTGTCACTGCTTGTTGTACTCTCCGCAGTCCTCTTCGCCGGCATGGTTCTGTACATGAACGCCTCTCTGGCGAGTGCCCCCGCCAAGCCCGCGAAGCCCGCCAAGGACATCGTCTACATCACCAAGAGCGGGAAGAAGTTCCATCGCTCCATCTGCAGGACGCTGGCGAGAAGCAAGAAGAAGATCCCTATCAGCAGACAGGACGCGATCAAGAAGGGCTACACGCCCTGCAAGGCGTGCAATCCGTAAGGGAAGGGGCAGGAGACGCGCTCCTGCCCTACATGCCGCCGCAGAAACATCAGCAGAGAGGTGACTGCATGAACCCGTTCGGTAGCTACCCGAAGTGTGGTGAAGTTGGCCCTCGCCCGTTCCGGGGCATGACCACTTGTCGCACTGGCTATGGAGCCAAGCTCCAAAAGCTGACCGGTCAGACTACCTGTGCCTACTGCGGCGTCAGTCTAGTGGATACGTACGAGCATTGGCTGCTGACCGCTGTCGACCACGTGATACCGCGGAGTTCGATCCCGAAAGCGGAGCGAGAGGCATGGCGTCGGTGGGTCGACAGCCTCCATAATGTGGTTCTTTGTTGTTCCGGATGCAATGGATTCCTGAACCGGTCCCCGGTGCCCCTACCCGCCCAGGTGCCTTCCAGTTTCGAGGAATTCTGCCGGATTCGGGACGAAGCGTTTGAGGTGCGACTGAAGAGAGTCCAGCCACGCCTCTGTCAGGAGCGAGCAACCTACAGGTCCAAACCATGGGAGCCAAAGGGCGAGCAGGGAGGCGAGTAATAGGCGAAGATGTCGGCGTGATCTCGATGCCGAATGGGTAGTGCTACGAAGGAGCAGAGCGGATGAACGCGTACAGATGGGGGCTGGTGATCGTAGCAGTGTGCCTAGTGGCGACGGCGGTCACAGTGGTGCATCGTCACTCTCAGTTCCACCGTGAAGTCAAGGATGCGGTGGACGCGTTCGCCGATTTCGACTCTCGCCTCCAGGTGGGTATGGATTACCATGATTACACGGACGGCGTGGGGACGCTGTCTGCAGCTTTGGATCGCCTGGGACGAGCAGTTGGATCTCATCGCTCTCCGGCCCAAGCGGACCTCGAAGCTGCATTCTCAGAGTACTCTTTCGCTCTCGATGTGTGGCGCGCTTATATGGCGTCGGACGAAGGACACAACCATATCCCGGCCTCTACGGTTGAGGGCCAACGGCTGGTCCACGAGTACCATGTGCGAACCACCTTCCTGCGCGATTTCAAGGAACTTGGAACCAACAACCCAGCGAGTGGTTCTCTCTACGTCTACCTGCCGGAGGCGCTATCGGCCATATGGGAGCATGCCCACAGCCGCGTGGCAGAGACCAAGAAGGGAATCTGAGTCCGTAGAGCAGGAGCGAGGAGCGTGTCTCCTGCCCTAACGACCAGATTGTCCATTCAGGTCGCCGCGGTTCCCGCGCTTCCTGTGGTAATAGTAGCTGGTCCGGCGCGGGGGCCTCGACCCCAAGGAGGTTCAGCGATGTCATCCGTGACAGCATGGTTACTGACACTCATCGCCGGCATTGTCGTCGGCGTGGTGGTCGCACTGGCGCTCGGGCGCGGCTCCCGTGCCCCATTCTGGGCATTCATCGCGGCTGGTCTCGTCGGGAGCGCGGTAGGGCGTCTGGCGCTGGTCTTCTCCTTCCTGCCATGGCATCCCAGCTTCTTGGGAGGCGCGGTCGGGGCGATCATCCTCTCTCTGGTCTGCTGGGTGGCCGCCCGGAGTCCCAAACCTGCGTAACGCAGGAAACCGTCTCCTACCCGAGGGCGGGATTGCTGGCTGATCGCCTGAACACGGCCCCACACGCGACGAAACCCCGCAAGTGCCAGGGCTTCGTCGCACGCTGATTGAGTTGCTTGCTTGTTCTTCCACCTTTTCGGCGATTGTTCCATTGAAGCGGCGGATCTCGTTCTGCCCCCGCCAGACAAAGCCGCCTGCCGGTAGACGCGCTGCTCCGCCATCACGCGGGCAAGCCCGGGGGCGGCAGCCAGCCCCATCTCGACGAGGATCTCACCCAGCCGCTTGCTCGTGCCTTGGGGAGACGTCAACGCCTCGCTCAAGGGGGAGGCCGTGGGCCCGCGCCGCTGTGTCCTCCGCCATCCCGCTACCGCAGCCGCTTCCTCCCTTGCCGTCTGCACCTGCGAGAGGAGCCTGTCGCCCGGTGAGAGCTGCGGGTGCTTGTTCGCCACGGTGGCCATGCTGAACCCGCAGCCGCTCCGCGCCCCACAGCGAGGTCGCTGCGGCCGAGCAGCTCTTGCAGGGAGAAGGCGTGCTGTGCTACCTGATCCCGACGAGGCCCTGCGTCGCCTGTGGTGCCGGTGAGAGGAGTCGAACCTCCATGCCCTTGCGGACACCTGATTTTGAGTCAGGCGCGTCTGCCATTCCGCCACACCGGCACGTCTGACGCAGGACAGAACCCGAACGCGTCGTATCCTCAGCGGGGTCGAGCGGCCCGGAGCACTTAGCCCCTGCCTCTCACCCCGTGGCATTCCGAGTATAATGGCGCGCTGTTTCAAGTGTCAAGGCATGCGCGAGTTCAGTCGCATCAGGAGATGAACGTGACTGCCGAACTTCCGCCGGACGAGCAGAAAGAGCAGCAGCCGCAACCAACCGAGGAGAAGCCTCCGGCTGCGGAGCGGCCGATCGTGCCGCCGCCGCGGCCCGCGCCTCCACCCCCGCCTCCGCCGCCGCGGCCCGCGCCACCGCCCCCACCTCCACCCAAGTCCGGGCGGCGTTCGCCCTGGGGCTGGGGGTGCGGATGCGGCGCGCTCGGCTGCCTCACCGGGTTCATCATTGCCATCTTCGTGCTGGTGCTGATGGTCGGAAGCGCGGGGAGCATACGCGGCATTCAGGTCGGCGGCGCGCCGATCGCACTGGTGCGGGTCGACGGTGTCATCGTCGCCGGCGAATCCGGCTTCTCGCCGCTCGGCGGGGCGGCATCCGGTTCAGACGAAATCGTGGATCAGATCGAGCGCGCGGCCGACGACTCGGAGATAAAGGGAATACTGATACGAGTGAACAGCCCCGGTGGCTCGGCTGCCGGGTCGCAAGAGATCTACAAGGCGGTTGCGACCGCGAGGAAACGCAAGCCCGTCGTGGTTTCGATGGCTGACGTGGCCGCTTCAGGCGGGTACTACATCTCGGCTGCGGCCACGGAGATATGGGCGGATTCCGCAACCATCACCGGCAGCATTGGCGTGATCTCAAGCCATGAGGACATCTCGGGCCTGTTTGCGAAGATCGGCGTGAAGCCCGAGATCCTGAAAGCCGGCAAGTTCAAGGACATGGGGTCGCCCTACGGGCCGCTCTCGCCCGAGGTGCGCGCGCTGATCGAGAATCTGCTGAAGGAAACGCATGAGGAGTTCATCGCGGCAGTGGCGGATGGCCGGAAAGAAAGCGGCCTGACGCTGGACGGCGTCCGCACGCTCGCGGACGGCCGCATCTACAGCGGCAAGCAGGCAAAGGCGAACAAGCTCGTGGACCAGATTGGGGGCATGTCGGACGCGCTCGCCTCGCTGGGCCGGCGCGCGGGAGTCTCGGGCAAGCCGACCTACAAGTCCTATGGGCCGTCCGGCTTCCTGCGGAAGCTTTTTGGCGGCGCCGGCTCCAGCCACAGCCAGGTGATCGTCACCGGAGGGCTACTGTACGATGAAATGGCGGCCCGGCTCGCACTCGGCGCGCTGCAGAGGCAGCGGGAGCTCGAATCGGCCGGCAAGTGAAGCAAGCGGTCTCAGACAAGACGGAGGGCGGCGCGCGGCACACGCTGGTGCTGATCGATGGCAACAGCCTGCTCTACCGCGCGTTCTTCGCACTGCCGCCGCTGACGAACGCGCAGGGCGAGGTCACGAACGCCGCCTATGGCTTCACGACCATGCTCCTCAAGATCCTGGACGAGGAGCAGCCGGATCTGATCGCGGTCGCCTTCGATCTCCCCGCGCCGACGTTCCGGCACCGGCTCTACGCCGACTACAAGGCCACACGCCAGCAGATGCCTGACGAGCTCGCGCCCCAGATAGGGATGGCTCGCGAGATCCTCGAGGCGATGCACATTCCGATGTATGACCTGGAGGGATACGAGGCCGACGACATCATCGGGACGCTCTCGAAGAAGGCCGACGACGCCGGCTATGCCGTGCTCGTGGTCACCGGGGATCTGGATGAACTGCAGTTGGTCTCGAACCGCGTGACGGTGATGATGACGCGCCGCGGAATCACCGATACTGTCATCTACCATCCGGCAGCCGTGCGGGAGCGATACGGCTTCGGGCCCGAGCACCTGACGGACTTCCGCGCTCTGCGAGGCGATACCAGCGATAATATCCCCGGTGTGCCGGGCATCGGCGAGAAGACGGCGTCTGCTCTGGTCTCGAAGTACGGTGATCTCGAAAACATCCTGGCGCATATCGGCGACGTCACCCCGAAACGCATCGGTGAGGCGCTCGCCGCTCACGCCGACCTCACTCGGCGGGCGAAAGAGCTGTCCGTGATCGTTCGAGATCTCCCGGTGGCGCTGGACTGCGAGCGCCTCCGGCGGCGGCCGCCCGACGTCGAGAGGCTGACTGGGATCTTCCGGCGCCTGGACTTCCGGACGCTGATCCCACGTCTCGAGCATCCTCCAGTGGAGGTCAGCGAAGAGCACCGACTGATCCAGACCGTCGACGCGGCCGAGGCCCTGGCGAAAGAGCTGGCCGCGGCGCGGGTGATCGTCGTTCATCCACTGGCGGTGCCGTCGCCGGCGATGCGGGCCGAGATGGCGGGCCTATGTATTCTCGTGGAGGACCGCCCCACCGTAGCGCTGGAGGGAGAGACGAAACTCGGAGATCTGCTCGCGGCGCTGAAGCCAGCTCTCGAATCGGCGGCTGTCGAGAAAGTCGGCCACGACCTGAAACGGGCTGAGATCCTGCTCGCACGGCGTGGGATTGCGCTCCAGGGGATCTCCTTCGACACCATGATCGCATCCTATCTCGTGAACCCCGCCCGAAGGCACGGCCTCCAGTCGGCGGTGTACGATCACCTGCACGGCCAGAGCCAGCCCGAGCTCTCGCTGGGGGACTGGACATCTCCGGTGCGGGCCGCGGTCGAAGCGCGACAGGTCCAGGCCCTTCGCGAGCTGCTCGAGCCGCAGTTGGAACAGCTTGGGCTGAGCGGGCTGTTCCGCGACCTGGAGATGCCGCTCGTACACGTGTTGGCGGATATGGAGCAGACCGGAGTCGCGATAGACGTACCGGCGCTGGAAGCGCTGTCTCTGCGACTGGGCGAACGGGCCGCGGTGCTGGAGCGAGAGATCCACGCGCTCGCGGGCGAAGAGTTCACGATCGGCTCCCCCAAGCAGCTCCGTCACATCCTCTTTGAGAAGCTTGGTCTGCCGCCGGACAAGACCAAGCGCACGAAGACCGGCTACTCGACCGACGCGGACGTACTCGCCGGCCTGACCGACTACGAGATTGTCGCCAAGATTCTCGAATATCGGGAGATCACCAAGCTCAAGTCCACCTACGTGGACGCGCTGCCGCGGCTGATCAACCCGGAGACCGGCCGGCTTCACACAACACTCAACCAGGCCGTCACCGCCACCGGCAGGCTGAGCAGCACCGACCCGAATCTGCAGAACATCCCCATCCGCACCGAGCTGGGCGCGGAGATCCGGCGCGCGTTCATCGCGGGCGAGCCGGACCACGTGCTGCTGTCGGCCGACTACTCGCAGATCGAGTTGCGCATCCTCGCCCATATCACTGAAGACGAGAACCTGATACAGATCTTCCGCGAGAATGAAGACCTGCACATGGCGGCGGCGATGGAGATCTTCGGCGTCGGCCACGACCAGGTTACGCGCGAGATGCGCGCGTTCGCTAAAATGGTGAACTTCGGTATCCCTTACGGGATCAGCGATTTTCGCCTGGCGCGGGAGATGGGGATCCCCATCGAAGAGGCAACCCGGTACGTCAACCGCTACTTCGCTCGTTTCCCGAAGGTGCGCGATTACGTTCGCGAGATTCCGCGGCAGGCGCGCGAAACCGGCGAAGTCCGGACGCTCTTCGGCCGCCGGCGCGGCCTGCCGGAGCTCAATACCCGCGCCGCCGCGCTGCGCGCGGCGGCGGAGCGAATGGCCATCAACACCCCCATGCAGGGAACGGCGGCCGACATCATCAAGCTGGCCATGCTGCGAGTCCACGCGCAGCTCCTGGACAGAGGGCTGTCGGGCAAGATGACGCTTCAGGTTCACGACGAGCTTCTGCTGGAGGTGCCTCTGTCGGAGCTTCGGGAGACGGCGTCCCTGGTTGAAGAGTGCATGTCCGGGGCATATGAGCTGAGGGTCCCGCTGAAAGTGGACGCCAAATGGGGACAGGACTGGCTGCGCATGAAGCCTGTCGAACAGGGGTAGGATGCAGGCGGGGCTGAAGGAGAGCCAGAGGCGCCGTCGAAAGCCTATGGGTACGGACAAGTGCGAGCGGGCGAGGAAAGCACGCAGCATCGGCGAGCGGTCGGGCATTTGTGGCTCGCCAGAGTACTGTCGAAGCCGCTGGGGGTAGCTCGCGTCTCATGTGTACGGCCCGTTGTCGGGCCCTTTACTTTTACAGGGTGAGGCGGTTGTTGTGTACCGCGCTCCCAGATGCCCTGCCGCCGGACCTGGCGCGGCCTTTCGGAACCGAAGGGCCGGCCGGGAGAACCGAACCGGATAGTACCTTTCTGGCGGCGGCCGGGCAAGGAAGACAGAGCAATGGACGATCACGAAGCTGAGTCGGACCCGCAGGAAGCTGAAAAGGACACCCCGGAAGCGAGCACGTCGCAGCCAGCCACCGCAGACCTCGAAGCAGCAGGTACGCAGTCGCTCGAATCGCCGGTCAATCCTCTCGCCACAGGTCAGATCGTCGAGGGCCTGATCGTCCACATCGACGAGCAGGGCGCGCTGGTTGACGTGGGCACCAAGTCTGAAGGGCATATCCCGGCGGCAGAACTGGCTGGCGGTATGACCGACGAGGGCAAGGCGCTGGTCGTCGGCGACCGCGTGGCCGTCTACGTCGTCCGCCCCGAGGATGAGGACGGCAACCCCGTGCTCTCGAAGAAGAAGGCCGACTACGAGCGCGTCTGGCATCGGCTGGCGAAGGCCTTCGAGAGCGGCGAGGTGCTGAGCGCGATGGTGACCGATCGCGTCAAAGGCGGCCTCGTGGTTGACCTCGGGATGCGCGGCTTCCTTCCTGCCTCGCACGTGCGCGCGAAGAACGTGCACGCGCTGGACAGGTTCGTCGGGCAGTCGGTGCGCGTGAAAATCGTCGAGGTGGACCGGGCCCGCAAGCGGGTCGTGGTATCGCAGAAAGACGCGGTGGAAGAAGAGCGCCGGAAGCGGCGCGATCTGACCCTCGCCGCACTGGAAGAGAACAAGATCTATAAGGGCGTCGTCCGTCGGCTGACTGACTACGGCGCGTTCGTGGATATCGGCGGCGTTGACGGCCTGCTGCACGTTACCGAGATGTCGTGGACGCGGATCAACCATCCCGGCGACGTCGTCAAGGTCGGCGACAAGATAGACGTGATCGTGCTGCGCTACGACCGGGAACAAAACCGTATCTCGCTCGGTCTAAAGCAGATACTGCCCGACCCATGGGAGCAGGTGCGGGACACCTTCAAGGTTGGGCAGACGGTTGTCGGCTCCGTCACCAGAGTGGTTCCGTTCGGCGCCTTCATCCGGCTGGACTCCGGCATCGAAGGCATCATCCCAAACGCGGAAATGCCGGGCGGCCGGGATCGGCGGCCCCAGGATGCCGCGCTCAACGTGGGCGAGCAGGTGACGGTCAAGGTCATGAGCATCCGGCCCACCGAGCGGCGCATGACCTTGAGCATGCGGCAGGTTCAGCAGGCCCAGGAGCGGCGCGAGCTCAAGGAGTACATGGACCGCCAGCACGCCAGCAGCCGGGTGACCATCGGCGATCTCGTCGGTGACATGTTCGAAGCCGCCGAAGCCGAGCGGGCAGCCGAAGAGGAAGAGATCGCGGCGGAGGCGGCCGTCGATGCGGCATCGGAGGAGTCGCCGGAGGTCCCGGAGGCGCGCGCCGAGGCCGTCGAGGAAGCGTTGGGAGCGGCTGAAGTCCAGCAGGCGGAACTGCCAGCCGACGCGGCCGAATCTGAGAAGACTGAATGGTCATCCTCGGAATCACCGGTGGAATCGGAAGCGGGAAATCAGTAGCGGCTGAGTTCTTCCGCGGCCGGGGAGCGGCCATCATCGATGCTGACGAGGTGGCCCGGGCGCTGATGGGTCCGGGCTCTCCTCTCTTGCGGGAGGTCGCAGCGGCGTTCGGGGGTGAGGTGATCCGGCCGGATGGAAGCCTGGACAGGAAAAAGCTGTCCGGCATGGTCTTCGGCGACCCCGAAGCCGTCGCTCGCCTGAACGCCCTCACGCATCCGCCGATCATGGCAGAGATCAGGGAACGCCTCCGCAACATGGCAGAGGCGTGCGAGGCTCAGGTCGTCTGCATCGTTGCTCCGCTGCTGCTGGAAGCCGGCGGCCGGTGCATGGTTCAGCGCCTGCTTGTGATGTGGGCGGATGTGGACGAGCGGGTGCGGAGAGCGATGGTCCGCGATGGCCTGTCCGAGGCCGAGGTGAGGCAGCGCATCGCCGCACAGATGTCGGCGGATGAGCAGCGCACGGACACCGACTGGGTGATCGACACGGGGGACGGTATGGAGGCGGCCAGATATCAGCTCCAGATGATCTGGGATCAGCTCGAGCCGCACGAAGGCTATCCTTCGGCAGCTCGGTGAGCGCAGCGTCGGCTCTCTCCGAGTAAAACGTTTGCTTTACAACGCACAGGGGGTATGGTAGAATCCGACGCCAACGGACCCGTACCTGGATTAGTGGCGCACGGCGCTCTCTACAGGCCGTGGATCCGGGTCGTGGCGGATTGGGTTTCTGCTCATAGAGCAAGGGGACACACGAGGTCGGGGGCCGTGCCGCAGTTCAGGGCGCGAGGGGTTGACGGGTCGGCAGTCTAGAGTTCGTGACTCGAAGAAGGAGACGACCGACTATGCGCACGTTTTCACACGGGCCGGCAGGCCGAGGGATCGCGCACGGCCTCATGGTGGCGTTTCTCTGGTCCGCGGTTCTCATGGGAATGGCTGTGGTGCCAGCGAGCGCGCAGGTCCCGACCTCGACCGGAGTTGTAACCACCAAGGGCGGCACTACGCAGTCGATCGCGGTGGTGCCGTTCGAGAATGTAAGTGGGTATCACCCAGAGACGTTCGGGCAGGAGTCATCGGACGCGGTGGCGACCGAGCTACGCGACCGCCTCAACCTCGATGTTCTGCCGAAGGCCGACGTCGAGCTCTGGCTGCGGGATCTGGGCTACAAGCCGCCGTTCTCCGATGTTGAGCTCGCGCGACTGGCTACCGAGCTCGAAGTCCCCTCCGTTGTGACCGGCCAGGTGCGCAGCGCCCGGATCGTAGAGAATCGCGGGGAGCGGTACGTCGAAATCACGCTCGCGATCCTTCTTTTCGACCGGAACGCTCAGGCCGCGACGAACGGCGCGCTGGTGACCTCGCGCAGCCCGTCATCCCCCGAGGCGAGCCCCGACACCCTGTACGCAAAGGCGCTCCAGCAGGCCGCCTTCGACGTCGTGCAGAGGATGCGAACTCGTCCCACTGTGACCGCAATGGTGCTGTGGGCGCGTGACACGACCGTCTTCCTGAATGTGGGCGGGCGCGCCGGCGTCGAGCCGGGCATGAAGATGGTGGCCATGCGCGACAACCTCCGGATCGGGATGGTGGAGGTCACCGAGGCCAGCCCGATCGGCTCCTATGCGACGATCGTCCAGGGCCCACCGCTTCGAACAGGCGACCACCTGCGCGGCATCTACGAGCTTCCGATCGGCGCCGCGCGGCTGACCCCGCAGAGAGCTGAGCGCAAGCGGAAGGGCATGCAGAACATGGTGTTGGCCGCCCTGGCGATCCTGGGAGCCGCGGAGATCGGCGCCGGGTCTCGCCAGATGGAAGAAGGCAATATCGCAGCCCCGGGATTCCAGGCCAGCGACCTCTCGAACGCGGAAGTGACCGGATACTCCGACTTGAACTCGCTTGCGCTCGACTCGCCTTCGATCCTGCTCACCTGGGTTCCCTTCACCGGCACCGAGAAGACGCGCCTCGCCGGATACGAGATCTGGCGAAATAACCAGCTGATCTGGATCCTCGGCCCCGGGGAGGTCGCGGAGAAGAACTACTTCATCGATCAGCCGGACTTCGGCTCCGAGTTCGAAGCCACCGTGACGATAGACGATACCACCGAGGTGGCGCCGGTGTTCGACTTCACGCGTGCGGCGAGCACCTCAACCACCCTTGGCATCACTGCAACGGACTACGAGATGGACTACATCTTCATACACACCGGGCCGATCTCAGGTCAGCAACTTCTGTACCAGATCAAGCCCATCGTCGCGGTGCAAGTGCCGGTCGCTGGCCAGACCGTGGGTACTGCCACCTACCTGGAGTGGCGCCTCTCGGGGGTCGCGCAGCTATCATCGCCGGGCGCTCTGGTGACGCCGGTTGCTCCCCCGACCCAGGCGACGGCAGCGGTAACCGCGAACGTCGCCACGTTCACCTTCTATGCTTCGCTCGGCGCCGATCAGGCGGAGGTTCAGATCGCGCGGGATCCCAATGATACGTTCCCGCCGGACAAGACGTTCTCCAAAGTGCTGAACGGCGTTGTCCCCGGGAGGAACAGCATTGCCGTCGACCTGAAAAAGGAGTTCTCGGCCGGCCTGCCGGGCACGGCGACCACCCTCCTGTACTGGCGAGTCGGGGTCCGCAACCGCAGCGATCTGACCCCGCCGCGACCTATCCCGCTGGCGCTCGGAAACGACGCTGGCTTCGTCTGGAACGGAGCCGCGCAGAAGCTGAGCGGCGTCAGCACTGCCGTCGACCTGGGTCAGGCGAAGCGTCAGCAGCGCGATATGAGCCGCATGGGCAACTTGGGGCGAGGCACCCATCAGCACGGAGCACCGGGGCAGACCGACGACCGGGTGTTTCGCACCAACTGATTCGACCGTTTGGGACGGGGCCCGCGAGGGCCCCGTCCTCTTATATGCGATCACATTCCATGGGGCACACACGCGCACTATTTCTCTGCCGCATCGCCGTCGCGCTGGTAGCGCTCGCATGCGCGACGTCGACGCTCCAAGCCGCGTTTGGACTCAACGTGCGCCTGCGCGCCGACCCGGACCGCGTCCCTGCTGACGGCAAGAGCTCGGTGGTCGTCCTTGCCGAAGTCTTCGATGCCACCGGCCGCCCGGCGCCGGACGGTACCTCGGTCCACTTCGTCTCCACCCTCGGCGAGATCGCCTCACCCGTGCAGACCGTCGGAGGGCTGGCTCAGAGCGTTCTCAGCGCCTCCAATGTCGCCGGAACGGCAGTTGTCTCCGCGGTGGTGGGTGGCGCCAGACAGACGGTCCAGGTGGAGTTCCTTGCCGAACCCGGCAGCGCCGCGCGCGGCTCCCGCGTGATCGAATTGAGCGCCGACGAGGTCGCCTACAGCGCAGAGAAACGAATCTTCGTCGCCACCTGGAAGGCTGCGCTCAAGCATCAGGGGATGGAGATCACCGCCGACGGTATCCAGTACGACATGGGGTCGAGCATCGTCTGCGCGCAGGGCAACGTGGTCTGCCGCTCCGGCGAGAAGACTCTCAATGCCGACGCGCTCCGCTATGACCTTCTCCTGCTCCGCGGCCGTCTCGTTCGTCTCGGCGATCAGCCCGAGCGCCTTACCGTGGAGGGGAGCCGGCTGGAGACGCGGCCGGACACATCCCAGGATGCCGTGCTCTGGGATCCCCTGAAGACCGATGATACGCGAACCTGGGTGAAGGCCAAGCGCGCCATCATCTACCCCGGCGACAAGATCATCCTGGACCATGCCTCCTTCTTCGTGAACGACACCAAGGTGATGACGCTGCGCCGGCACGTCCTGGATCCTGGCGACGGCGGCGCGGTGTTCGGGCAGGCGCTCGCGTTCAGCTCGGCCTCGGGGGTGGCGCTCGACTTTCCGATGTACTATCGCGCAAGCGCCAGCCACGTCGGCTCGCTGCACATCGGTCGGAATCGCACGCTCGGGGGGTTCCAGTCGGACGGCGGCTGGTCGCTCGGACTGAGGGAGGAGTACATACGGGAGGGACGGACCGAGGGCGCGTTCGAGCTCGGCGACCTGATCCATCCGTCTCGCGGGGCTCGCTGGGAGCATCGCCAGGACCTGGGCGGCGGGGTGAAAATGAACGCCGAGGCCAGCACGCTCCAGTTCGCCCACGGCGGCCCTTCTATGCGGTCGAGCGACCTGAGCTTCTTCCGCCCCATGCCATCCGGGAGCCGGCTCGCGCTCACCGTGAACGAGAGCAGCTATGCCGGATCGAACCAGTTCGGCAGCGATCTCGAATACCGTTTGCAGAGCCTTCGAGCGAAGGGCGATGTGCTGCTCACACCCTCGCTTCACCTGAGAACCGCGAGCGTCCGCAACCAGAATCAGGGGCTCGTTCTCGACCCGGACACCGGTGAACCACTCGAACTGGCAGAGCAGAGCCGCAGCACGACGTCACCGGGCGTTGATGTGAATGTCAGCATGCCGACCAAGAATCTCGGTCGGGACACCAAGCTGACTGCCGGCATGACGACCGGCTGGGCGTGGCAGACCGGCGGCGGCTCCCGCGGCCTGCTGGACGGGCGCGTGTCGGTCGATCGGCACTTCGGCCCGGTCAGCTCGGCGAATCTCGGGTTCAGCTACTCCTCCGGCAGCATATTCGACACCTCCCTCTTCCGGTCGGGCCGTCAGCTCTTCACTCTCGGCGCCCAGACGATGCTCGGGCCGACTCGCACCCGGTTCACCGTCTCCCAGGACCTCGCAGGCCAGCGCCGCTTCGGCTCGCTCCTCCTGTCGCGGCCGCTGCCCTTCGGCAAGGACGTCCTGGGACACTCGCTCTGGAGCTTCGAGGTGAGCCATATCTTCTCCCGGTTCGACGCGTTCGCCGCGGCCAGCACCAAATTCGCGCTGGGGCGGGCGGTAGGGAGACTGAACGCGGCGTTCTGCTACTCGCCGCAGGGGGCGGGGCAGTTCAGCGGCCGGCCCTGGCTCAGCCCGGTCGGATACGGATACACCTACTCCGGCGGCCGCCACTTCTGGCTCGAACTTCAGTCGCGGTGACACGGCCGACAGGCCGAGCCATCTCTTCGCCCCCCTCCGTGCTATAATCACCCCTGCCGTTTCCTCGGGTGGCCCGAGGCCCTATGCAAACGCCCGTGTGTATGTTATGATTCAGGCCGGGAGAGGCCGATTCCGTGGCACAGCAGTTTGAACTCACCTCCGAGTACCAGCCCAAGGGAGATCAGCCGGAGGCTATCGAGCGTCTGACCGAGGGCGTGCTCAGCGGCATGAAACAGCAGACGCTGCTCGGCGTCACCGGTTCCGGCAAGACGTTCTCGATCGCTCACGTGATCGCGCGCGTCCAGAGGCCGACGCTGATGATCGCGCACAACAAGACGCTCGCCGCCCAGCTCTGCGGCGAATTCCGCGAGTTCTTCCCAAACAACGCGGTGGCATACTTCGTCAGCTACTACGATTACTATCAGCCGGAAGCCTACCTCCCGCAGACCGACACCTACATCGAGAAAGACTCCTCCATCAATGAGGAGATTGACCGGCTCCGCCATTTCGCCACCCAGGCGCTGTTCGAGCGGCGAGACGTGATCGTCGTCGCGAGCGTGTCCTGCATCTACGCGCTGGGCTCGCCATCGGAGTACGAGCGGTTCACCTTCCAGATGGAGCGAGGCAAGGAGTACGACCGCGACCGGATGCTGCGGCGCCTGGTGGATATGCAGTTCAAGCGCAATGACTTCAGCCTCAGCCGCGGCACGTTCCGCGTTCGGGGCGATGTGCTCGAGATCTACCCGGTGGACGAGGAGCGCATCACGCGCGTGGAGATGTTCGGCGACGAGGTCGAGCGCATCATGTCCATCGACCCGCTTACCGGCGAGATCGTCGATGAACGCGACCGGGCAATGATCTTCCCCGCCACGCACTACATGTCCGGCGCCGATCAGCAGCAGCGCGCGCTCGCCTCCATCGAGGCCGAGCTGGAGGAGCGGGTGAAGTACTTCCGCGACCACGAGATGCTGCTGGAGGCGCAGCGGCTGGAGCAGCGCACGCGCTACGACATGGAGATGATCCGCGAGATCGGATATTGCCAGGGGATCGAGAACTACTCCCGGCACTTCGACGGGCGCGCCCCCGGCCAGCCGCCGTACACCTTGCTCGACTACTTTCCCGAGGACTATCTGCTGGTGATAGACGAGAGCCATCAGACCATCCCGCAGATCGCCGGCCAGCACGCGGCCGACCGGTCGCGCAAGGACAGCCTGGTGCGATTCGGCTTCCGCCTGCCGTCCGCCTACGACAACCGCCCGATCACGTTCGCGGAATGGGAGGAGCGCGCCCGCCAAGTCATTTTCACGTCCGCGACTCCCGGGCCGTATGAACTGGAGAAGTCGGCGCAGGTGGTCGAGCAGATCATCCGGCCCACCGGCCTGGTTGACCCCGAGATCGTGGTGAAGCCGACCAAGGGCCAGATCGACGACCTGATCGGCGAGGTGAAGGCGCGGGTGGCGCGCGGCGAGCGCGCCCTGGTGACGACGCTGACGAAGAAGATGGCGGAGGATCTCACGGAGTACCTCGAGGAGATGGAGATCAAAGTCAGCTACATCCACTCCGAGGTGGAGACCCTGGTCCGCAGCGAGATCCTGCGGGATCTTCGCCTGGGCGCGTACGATGTGGTCGTCGGCTGCAACCTGCTGAGAGAGGGGCTGGACCTCCCGGAGGTGAGCCTAGTGGCGATCCTGGACGCGGACAAGGAGGGCTTCATGCGCTCCGAGATATCGCTCATCCAGATGATCGGCCGGGCGGCCCGCCACGTCTCCGGTCAGGTGATCATGTACGGCAACGAGATCACCGACTCCATGCGGCGAGCGATCGACGAGACCAATCGTCGCCGGAGCCGGCAGGTCGAGTACAATGAGGCGCACGGCATCACGCCGGAATCGATCCGCAAGGGGATCCGCGACTTGCTGGTGGACCAGGTGGCGGAGGAGTCCGCCATCTACAGTGCCGGCGAGGGATACCCCGAAGAGCATCTGCCCAACCTGCTGGCCGAGCTGGAGTACGATATGAAGCTGGCCGCGCAGGAGCTGCGATTCGAGGACGCGGCCAAGATACGCGATCGAATCCGGTCGCTGGGCGGAGGCACGGCGGCCCCTGCGCCGGCCAAGCCGGCTCGGAACAGCAACCGGAAGTCGCGGCGGAGGCGGTGAGATCGGGATCGGTTCACACATCGTTGGGCAGGGGCACTCGCCGCCCCTGGGGCACGCGTCTCCTGCCCAGACGTAGAATGGGAGTGATTCGACGGTATGCCCACTGACAAGATAGTCGTCCGCGGGGCGCGGCAACATAACCTGAAGAACATCACGGTCGAGATTCCTCGCGACAAGCTGGTGGTCATCACCGGCCTGTCAGGGTCGGGGAAATCGTCGCTCGCGTTCGACACCATCTATGCCGAGGGGCAGAGGCGATATGTGGAGTCGCTGTCGGCCTACGCCCGGCAGTTCCTCGGCGAGATGGACAAGCCCGACGTGGACTTCATCGACGGCCTCTCCCCTGCGGTGTCGATAGACCAGAAATCCACCACCCGCAATCCCCGATCCACGGTCGCAACGGTCACCGAGATCTATGACCACATGCGCCTGCTCTGGGCGCGCATCGGCCTACCCCACTGCCCGCAGTGCGGCCGGCCGATCGTCCAGCAGACCGCCGAGCAGATCGTGGATCAAGTGCTGCAGCTCCCCGAGGGCACGCGAGTGCTCATCCTGGGACCCGTGGTCAAGGGCCGCAAGGGCGAATACCATCAGATATTCGAGGATATCCGGCGGCAGGGGTTCGCGCGGGTGCGCGTCGACGGGAACGTGGTGGACGTGTCCGAGGCCGTGGGCATGCGGCTCGCGCGCTATAAGCAGCACTCCATCGACATCGTCGTGGACCGCATCGTCGTTCGCGGCAGCGCCCGCAAACGGCTGGCCGATTCCATGGAGCTGGCGCTCAAGGTGGGGAGCGGAATCGCGCTGGTTCAGGTCGTGGACGGCGAGGAGATGCAGTTCAGCGAGAAGTTCGCCTGCATGTACTGCCAGCGCAGCTTCGAGGAGCTTCAGCCACGCATGTTCTCGTTCAACACGCCCTACGGCGCGTGCCCGGAGTGCACGGGCCTGGGGACGAGCAATGAACTCGACGAATCGCTCATCATCCCCGACCGGCGGCTCTCCATCAACGAGGGCGCGCTTCTGCCGTGGCGATCGCTGGGCGCGCAATACCACAAAGCATTGCTGCGCGCGGTCTGCGAGCACTTCGACATCGACCTCGACGCGCCAATCGAAAAGTTGCCGAAGGAGAGGCTCGACGTCCTTCTCCGTGGATCGGATGAGCCGGTGCGCGTTCGGTTCAGAGGCCGGGGCGGCCGGCTGCGAGTGTACGATACGCGCTTCCGCGGCATCATGCACTATCTCCAGCAGGAATTCCAGGAGGGCGACTCCGAGAGCGCCCGCGATTACCTCACCGCGTTCACCGCCGTGAAGCCGTGTTCCGCCTGCAAGGGCCAGCGGCTGAAGCCGGAGAGCCTGGCCGTGACGGTGGCCGATAGGAACATCGCGGAGGTGGCGGCCATGTCCATTCGACAGGCGACGGCGTTCTTCGACGCGCTCGCGGGCACGGCCGGAGACACCCCGCTCAGCGCCAAACAGCAGCAGATCGCGAGGCAGGTGCTGAAGGAGATTCGCACCCGCCTCGGCTTCCTCATGAATGTGGGCCTGGAGTACCTCACCCTCGGCCGCGCCGCGGCCACGCTCGCGGGAGGCGAGGCGCAGCGCATCCGGCTGGCGACGCAGATCGGCTCCGGCCTCGTCGGCGTGCTCTACATCCTCGACGAGCCCAGCATCGGCCTGCACCAGCGAGACAACCGGCGCCTGCTGACCACACTGCGCAATCTCCGCGACCTCGGCAACACCATGATCGTGGGGGAGCACGACGAGGAGACGATCAGAACCGCTGACTGGATTATCGACATCGGGCCCGGCGCAGGCGAGCACGGCGGCGAGGTGGTGGTGGAGGGAACGCTCCGCGATATCCTGTCCTCGCCGCGCTCCATCACCGGCGATTACCTCGCCGGTCGGCGGCGGATACCGGTGCCATCGCGGCGCGAGAGCAACGGTCACTCGCTCACCGTCAAGGGCGCCCGGCAGCACAATCTCAAGAACATCGACGTGCGCATCCCCCTGGGGGTCTTCACCTGCTTGACGGGCGTCTCGGGGTCGGGCAAGTCAACGCTGATGGAGGAGATTCTCTACCGGCGGCTGGCGAACAAGCTGCATGGCGCGCGGACCGTCTGGGGAAGTCACGACGACATCCTGGGCGTCGAGCATATCGACAAGATCATCGACATCGACCAGTCGCCGATCGGCCGCACGCCGCGCTCGAACCCCGCGACCTACACCGGCGTGTTCGGCCGGATTCGAGACCTCTTTGCGCAGACGCCCGAGGCGAGAATGCGCGGCTACAAGCCGGGCCGGTTCTCGTTCAACGTGCGCGGCGGCCGGTGCGAGGCCTGTAAGGGGGACGGCATCATCAAGATCGAGATGCAGTTCCTTCCGGATGTCTACGTGAGTTGCGAAGTCTGTCACGGCGCGCGCTACAACCGCGAGACGCTGGAGGTGGCGCACAAGGGCAAGTCCATCGCCGACGTCCTCACGATGACTGTCGAGGAGGCGCTGGAGTTCTTCAAGAACATCCCCGGCATCGCAGGGAAGCTCCAGACCATCAACGACGTCGGGCTGAACTACATTCAGCTTGGCCAGCCCGCGACGACGCTGTCCGGGGGCGAAGCGCAGAGGGTGAAGCTCGCCTCCGAGCTGTCCCGACGCGACACGGGCCGGACGCTCTACCTGCTCGATGAGCCGACCACCGGCCTGCATTTCGCCGACATACATAAGCTGCTCGAAGTGCTGCGGCGGTTGACCGCCGCAGGCAACACGGTGCTCGTGATCGAGCACAACCCCGATGTCATCAAGTGCGCCGACTACATCATCGACCTCGGCCCCGAAGGCGGCGACGAGGGAGGGTATATCGTCGCTGAAGGCACGCCGGAGCAGGTGGCTGAGGTCACGGCATCCTACACCGGCGAGGTGCTTCGGCACGTGCTCGCGAAAGACGGCGAGGAAGCCATCAAGCCGACTCCCAGTCGCACGCGCGCCCGTCGGCGCGCCCCGGTCGCGGTGACCGCAGCCTGAAGATGCCGCGAGCGCGCCAGCGATCGACCGGCATAGCGGCTTCCTTGTTGCTCGTCAATGGCCGCGTGCTCACCATGACCGGCGCCACAACGCAGGCCGTCGCGGTATCCGGCGATCGCGTGCTGGCCAC